>WFNO01000121.1 GCA_015488555.1 Gammaproteobacteria bacterium | reverse complement strand
TCAGGAGATACGGCGGCGGGAGCGGGTGATCCGGATCTTTCCCAATGAGGACTCTGCGCATCGGCTGATCGGTGCCCTGCTGGCCGAGATCCACGAGGACTGGCAGGGTCGGCGGTACCTCGACATGAGCGACTTTCACGAATGGTGGGAGACACAACAGCCTTCCGACCAAAAGGAGGACAAGGTGGTTGGCATCAACCACTGAACCCGGAGTGACACCGAACCTGCGAGAGAGAATTTACAGCAGAATTGGGATTTGACCCAAAGAGCCCTCGAGCGGTGAAATGCAGATCTGCGGTATCTTCTCGGCCACGCAGATCGCTCGCCAGATCGGCCTGCCCATCGAACCAGCCAACATCGCCAAGACCTTCCTAGAACTGGAACGGGCGATCGTGGGGTAATCCTCACCCTCGTCGATGGGTACCGTTCGGAAACGAAAGAGAAGAAGTGATCAGCGGTAGATTTCCAACAGGGAACGGGCTTCTTCGTATTGGGAGGGTGTGGGAAACTGCCCGCGATGGAAAATGAATTGCTGTTTCTTACCGTGCACGTCCATGCCGGTCAATGCAAAGGTCTTGCCACCGATCTCCGAATAGAATTTCACGTTCTTAACCAAGTTGACGCGCTCACCGTTTTTGAGTTCCACCAGCACCTGGGTCTTGTCGATCTCCAAAGCCACGGCCGCACCGGGCAACAACATGAGGCGGGTCTTGAGAATACGGTTGCTTCCAATGAAGAAGAAAAGCGTGGCCAAAAAGATCAGTAAATAGGACCAATTTTGGTCAGGGGTAAACCACAGCTTCAAGCCGATAGACACCAAGGCCACCACCGTGGTCACGTACAGTAACAAATCCCATATCAGTCCCTGTTTGTCCGGAACGAGTTCAAAGCGATGGGCCGCCTGCGCCACAGAAGTCACCCACGTTTGTTGTCCTTATTGTTCTACAATTTTCGCCAAAACGAGATCCAGCTCCTGATAGAGCATGCGCCCAGGTCTCTTGAATCGCACGATACCCTCCTTGTCGATCACGAAAGTCCAAGGATCTCCCTTCACACGGAAGGCGATGAAGGCACCTGGGTTCTGATATTGGTCCATGTGCAGCATGACGATCTTATCGTCATATTTGTTGAGAATGGATTTGAGCATCTGCAATTGCTTGTCACACACGGTGCAATGACCGGGGGTGGCGAATTCCAACACGATGGTCTTGCCCAATTGCAAGGCCTCGTCCAGAGAATACTGGTACATGCGCTCATCAGGATAGCGGTAGGTAGTGATGCGGCTGAAATCCCCACCCACGTCCGACAATTTCACCGTGCGAATGCTCGGTGCCTTGGCACCGACTTGAAGCGATCCTGACGGAGACTCCATACACGCTGTCAGCCCCGGTATCAGGAGTACTAACAAGATCGCTGTGATCAATCGCGTATCAGGCTTTGACGCTGGCTTTGGCTTTAACACTGGCATAGCGCTTCTCCCATCCGGCACAGGTCTTGAATAGGTTGTAGGCCCAGATGATGTTGGCCAACAAGACCAAGGTACCAAATACGCCCATCACCGCCAGCATCGGCTTGACCACAGCTTCCACTTCTTCCAATGTGCTCGTCTGGCTAATGATGCCGCCTGCAACGCCGGCGATCGTGAAAAAGACCACCATCCCCACCAGCCCTACATTATGAATCCAGAAGTGAAGCTTGACCAGACGCAAGCTGTAGATGGGCCTCTTGATAATGCGCGGAACGATGTAGTACACCGCGGCGAAGATGGCCATCTCTACCCAGCCCAACAAATTGATGTGGGTATGGGCTCGGACGATAAGATCGCCATGCATGCGGTGATCGACGAAATAGCGGAATTCCGGGATACCTCCCATGAGCACTCCCCAAGTGAAACCGATCAAGCTATAGGTAATACAGGCATACACGAACCACAAAGTATAACGCCGATACTCGATTTCGTGTTCGTGCTCCCAGGGCTCACTCATCTGCCGTCTCCCCCAGTCTTTCTTGTGCTTGCTCCTCTTCCTTGAGTCTCTCACGGATATCGCGGTATTTTTCTTTCCACTCCTCAGGCGCCCAAGCGCCCACCATCCTGTCGATGAACTCAGAACGCCCAGGAGGCGGTACCTTGGCCACAGAAGAACCGGGTTCGGCCTTGAGTTCGGAAATGAAGACCGCGATCAGATGACGGTCTTCCTCAGGCAATTGCGAGACATACGCTGCTTCCTTGGGCGGCGCCCCATGGTCGATGGTAGGTCCCTCATAAACTTCCTCAGGATTGCGTAAAAAAGCCTCGATCCACTCCAAGGAACGCTTGGAGCCTAGTCCATCGAGCGAAAGGCCCATGCTGGTTCCAGAGCGCAGGGCCCGGTGACAGGCATTGCAATTGGCCTTGCGATAAAGCTCGGATCCTTTGAGCCCCTTCTCGGAAAAATCGAAAAAAGTGCGCTGCACGAACAGCGGTTCCTCGGAATTGAGGCGAATATATTCCAGCACGCCGTAACCGATCATGGCGAGCACAAAAAAGACGCCGAAAATAGTGAAAAGTATCTTCTCGCCCGACTTCAAAGGTGTCTTGCTCATGATATTGTCCAGCCTCGTAGACGATGCACAGAGAGCGAAGAGGGTTATTCTCTGCCTTTCAAGTGGTGGGACAATGCCCGCTCTCGTGGGTTCCCCTATTTGCGCCTACGAGCATCCCTGGAGCCCACGCGTGGCAGCCCAATGGTTATTTAAGGGTAACAGAAACTCACGAGACAAATAAAGATGGGGGCAACAAGGTGCCCCCATCCGAATATATCCACCCCGCTTTGGAGAAAACCGCGTTCAGTCGTCGTAAGGCGAGCGGAAATTACCCAAGGTATACGGGCTGGCATTGGTCAGATAAGCCGCGACGTTGAGGATATCCTCGTCCGAAAGCTTCTTCGCCACCGCTCGCATTTGCCCCATGGGATCATTGGTTCGGCTACCATCACGCCACTTCTTCAACTGCTCGACCAAGTAGGTATAACGCTGCAGGCCAATCATAGGATACATGGGAGGAGCCCCGCGACCTGCATAGCCATGACACGACTTACATGCCGGCACGCCTGGTCCCTTACTACCCAAATCTTTGGGATAACCGTCGCTACGGTCTGGGCTACCATATTCCGCCAGTGCACGCCCTTTGTACGCCACGCCCACCTGGACGCCCGATTTCTTCAGCTCTTCCAGATCAGAACCATTGAAAGATGGCTTCAAACTGGCCAGATAGGTGGCCACGTCGATGCGATCTTGACGGGTCAACCCTTTGGCGTTGTCATTCATCACGCCCATGGTAGTATCGATTCGCTTATCGCTGGCGTAGTCTTCCAGCTGTTTGAACAAGAACGTGAAGAACTGGCCGGAGATGCGAGGCGTGCCCATCGCATCGTTTCCGGTACCGTCCTCACCGTGGCAAGTAGTACATGCCGGCACATTGCCCTTGCCATTCTTGAAAATGTTCTCCCCATTGGCCTTGTTGCCGGTACCCTTGGAATACATGCCCTCTGCTGCGATCGCACTCGCGGAAAAAGCAACGCCGCCAATCATGGCAATCGCAAGCACAAACCTCTTAGTCTGTTGCATTTGCAGCCCCCTCCCGATCTAAATCGATGTTTGATGTTTTTTCCTAACTCTGCATCAGAGAGCATCCGCTGTCCTCTCAATGATCCTGCGGGCTGCTTGCCCGCCCTGGAATAGCTCAAGGCCTTTCCGGCGGATCAAATCGAGACGTCGAGACACTCTTCAGGAATTGATCTTCAACAAGATGACGGCCAGCGCGAACGCCAGTACGAACCACAGCGCATAGATGACGATTACACCCGTTGTATCAAGTAGCATGCCACACCTCCATTTTTATTTATGTTTTCTTGAAACGTTCGTCGTGCAAGATGCGCGGCTTTATGAATCTTACCCCATGGCAAGGTAGAATTGAACACCCCCTTCGTAACTCCGCCCCATTCTCGTCGATTTGGCTTTCTTTCGACGGAGCAGGTTTACACACCTGCCACACGCCTCCACTTGGGTGGAAACACTTGCACGCTTATCAACCACTGAGAGTAGAGCGGCTCGAAGGGTGACTTGCCCACAGTCAGGGAAGACCTCCTCCGCGCCTTTCGCGATGCATCCCTCTTCGGTGATCGGCATCGAAAACTGCGCGTTTAACACTGTTATTTAACATGACTCTGTTTTGCATTGCAAGCATTTGCGCACAACAGGAAGAACCGAATGGTTCTGTAAGTGAAAAGAACGGGTAGAACCAAAACTTTATCTAACAACTTTTCTCGTCGCCCATCAAAATAACCCTTTTCGATTCATAAGGTTGGCGATCGATACAGGCATTTTTCTTGAGTATACCGCGTGGAAATACGCTGTTGCCTACACAAAAATGGCTTTGAAAACGCCTTTCCGCCGTCCACGCTCGCAGCCCTTCCGATTCGGCTGTCTTATCGCGCTTGCTGCGCTATAATCCTGCTGCCTTGCGCCCCGCCCACGTAGCGGCAGATTCGAACGGACAGCATGAAATCATCGAAGATGGATCCCGAACCCCGACAAGAACCGACACAAGAAAGCTCCTCGAAACTCTCTTTCGACGCCCTTGACGTCCTCAAACGTCATTGGGGCTGGTTGGTACTGTTGTTGTGGGGCGGAGGAATCCTGTCTCTGGGCCTGCTACGTTTCGATCCCTATGGTATCGAAGAAAGCGCTGCTCGCGGCCTGTTGCTGGTGTGGTCCATCGGTGACAGGGTGCTCAATCCCCTCGTGACCCTGGGGATACCCGACTTCCGTGTCCTCTTGTTCCTGCCGCTGGGATTCTATTGGCCTGGCAGCATCATCGCCGCCAAGGTCTATACCCTGCTTCTAGCCTTTGGGGCTGTTGCCCTGCTCTACAAATGGTGTGTCCGGGAAAGCAGTACCGAAGTTGCCCAAATCGCCTGTGCCTTGTTGCTGATCTCTCCCCTGCTGCTCAACCAGATCGATGCTGTAGGTGCGGGAATCTATCTGTTGCTGATGTTTACCGTCGCCGAGTGGTTGGATCGGCGTTATCGCAAGATTCGCCGGCCGCTGGGGGGCTGGTTCTTCATGCAATTGTTGTGGACTGGCCACGCCATCACCATCCACCCCATGGGCCTGGCCTATCCATTGGCCCTGGGCTGGCACTGGAACCGATCTCCCCTGGACGAACGCCAGCAGCGCCACGTCTTCATCGGCCTTGCGCTGGTCATCGGTGTGGTCCTGGGCGTGCGCGGAGGCTGGGAACACGTCAGCTGGCTGGCAGATCCGATCCTACCCCTGGCCCAGTCTTTTCAAGCCATCATAGGTGTCACCGGCGAACCCAGCCTGTTCCTCGGCTGGCTACTGGCCTTGCTGGGCATCGCGCTCATTCTCATCGACCGGCGCTTCCTGCTGGAAAACTTCTTGGGAAGCATCCTGCTCGGTGCCTTGCTCATCGGAGCCTTTGCAGCCGATGTGCCCTGGGCCCTGATGCTGTACACCTTCGTCCTCGTACGCGGCGTTCACTACCTCATCCGTATCAACCAGTCCTTAGGAGGTTATGGACTCATCCGTCAACGTGGTCTCGTCATCGTAGCCTTCTTCACCCTTGCCACCACATCCATGCTGGCTGACAAGGCCCGCCATCTGGCCATCGAAGAAAATCAGCTAGGTCCCCAGGATCACTTGCTCCGCTGGCTGGTCCAGGATGCCGAAGACAACGACCTGAGGCTGAGTGTCGCCAGCCAATGGCCGGGGCGTACCTTACTTGCCACGCGCCAGGATACTTTTCCCCTGCCACCGGCACAGGGTCTGGATGGGGAAGCCTTCCTGAAGAGCATCGAGGGCATCACCCATCTGGTGTTCGACCCATTCACTCCTGGGAACAAGCCCCTGGCCGACCTCCTGAGCACCATACCTGACAGAGCCAAGACTGCGCAACTCAATCCCGCTGGGGTGGTAGTCGTGATCGTTCCCCCGCCTCCCGCTGCCACGGAAGCGACCGGTACCGCGCAGGACGACGCGGTGGTGGATGACGAGCCAGTACGTTCCATCCCTGCCGCAAACGGTGCGGAGAACGATGGTAGCGATCTCCGGAATCCTTCTTGAAAACAGTCCTTCAATCCGCCTCGGCTGCTTTGGCGAGTTCTCGGCTACGGCGCTCCTCGGTAACGTGCCGTCGCATTCCCTGTTCCCGCTGGAAGATCCAGAAGGAACCGATTCGCAACAGAGACATCACCAATAACAAGGCGCTGAGGGCATAGAGTTCCTCGGGAGTGATCTTGTGTTCGAAGAGTTTGATCATGATCTCCCGTAGCACGAACACGATGGCGGCATCGACGATGAAGGTCATGCGCAGACGCTTAGTGTTGAAATATTCCACCAGGGAGCGGGATAGCTCGATGAGAATAAACAACGTGAGCACCTCTGAGATGAGCTTGAGATAATTCTTACCCAGCTCCTGGTGCACCACCATGTCTCCCAGGGTATAGAGCAATTGCAAAACCCCGATGATGATGCCCAAGGTGATGATGATCAGGATGACACTGAACACCACCCCGATGACGCGCTCGAAGAGATTGCGATAGTCGATTCGTTTCATCTCTGTCCTCTGCTATTGTGTGCGGACCGATCCCCTGTCCCGCGGATGCCTGCCATGGGCAAGGGTACACCACCTCCTGGAGATTTCACACAATTCCGATCTTCAGTACTGACAGTGGGGGCAATAATACGTAGCACGCTGTCCCAGGCACAGGCGGCGGATGGGTGCACCGCAGCGCATACAAGGTGCCCCCGCTCGCCCATACACCAGCAGGTGGCGGGCAAAATAACCGGGGCGCCCTTTGCCATCGGTGAAATCGCGCAGCGTACATCCGCCGGCGGTCATGGCTTCGCGCAGCACCTGCCGAATCTGTTCAGTCAACAAGCGATAACGCTTCCAGGAGATGCGTCCTGCAGGCCGTGCTGGATAGATGCCAGCGCGGAACAGGGCCTCGTTGGCGTAGATGTTGCCGATACCCGCCACCACCCGTCCATCCATAAGTAGGGTCTTCACTGCCTGGCGCCGGCCGCGCGCGCGTTCATATAGCGTCGTACCGTCGAAGGCCGAACAGAGGGGCTCCGGCCCCAGATCGCGCAACAAGGGATGGTCCAATGGATCCCCGTGCACCCACAGCACCAAACCGAAACGCCGTGGATCCCGAAAGCGCAGGCAGCGCCCCTCCACCAGACAGATCTCCACGTGCTCGTGCCGCTCCCGCGGACTGCCACGGGGGACCAGGCGCAAGCTGCCGGACATGCCCAGATGGATCAACACGGTACCGGCGCGCGTCACCAGCAGTAGATACTTGCCGCGCCGGCATACGGCCTCGATGCGCTGACCCGGGAGTTCACGCCGCAGGACGGCGGGCACGCGGCGGCGCAGGCGGGATTCGTAGACGTGCACCGCCTCCACGCAGCGGCCGCGCACATGGGGGGCGATGCCTTGCCGGGTGGTCTCCACTTCCGGCAATTCAGGCACGACGCCCTCCCGAGCACCTCCCGCAGGTACCACTTCGTATTGGACGTATTGGATTTGGCATACTACAAACGATGAGCACTGGATAAACACCGACGTCATCTGAACACAAGGCCATGAATGAAACAATCTTGCTGGGCGTGGACACCGGCGGCACGTTCACGGATTTCGTATGCTACGATGGGCGCCGGCTGCGCATCCACAAAGTATTGTCCACCCCGCGGGCACCCGAACAGGCCATCCTCCGGGGCATCCGGGAACTGGGGCTGGACGACCACGGGATCCATCCCGGTGCGGTCCTGGACATCGTTCACGGTTCCACCGTGGCCACCAACGCCGTCCTGGAAGGCAAGGGCGTGCGCACGGTCTTCATCACCAACCGCGGCCTCAAGGACCTGCTCACCATCGGCCGCCAGGCGCGCCCGGCACTCTACGACCTGCAACCGCCTCCACCCCCCGTGCCAGTTCCGGAAGAACTGTGTCTGGAAACCAGCGGCCGCCTGGGCGCCGACGGCCGCCTTGTGGACGAACCGGACGCGCGTGAACTGCAGGAACTGGCCGCCGCCGTCCGGCGCCTGGCGCCGCGGGCGGTGGCCATCAATCTGCTGTTCTCCTTTCTCGACGACCGCCTGGAACGCGCCCTGGAGGGCGCCATGCCGGAAGGCGTGTTCGTCTCCCGCTCCTCAGCGGTGTTGCCCGAATACAAGGAATACGAACGCGGCATCGCCACCTGGCTCAACGCCTGGGTGGGTCCCATCGTCCAGGATTACCTCCAGCGGCTGCAGCGGGGACTGCAATCCGGGCCGCAGCCGTCCCAGACCTCCTCCTGCCGGGTGGCCGTGATGCAGAGCAGCGGGCGGACCATCGCCGCCCGCGAGGCCGGCCGGCACGCGGTGCGCATGCTCCTCTCGGGGCCGGCCGGGGGGCTCGCGGGCGCCCGCTTCACCGCCGCCAGCGCGGGCCGCAAGCGGCTGCTCACCTTCGACATGGGCGGCACCTCCACCGACGTGGCCCTCATCGACGGCGACCTGCAACTGACCACCGAAGGGCGCATCGGGCCGTGGCCGGTGGCCGTTCCCATGGTGGACATGCACACCATCGGCGCCGGCGGCGGCTCCATCGCCTATCTGGACGCCGGCGGCATGCTGCAGGTGGGTCCAGAATCGGCCGGCGCCGACCCCGGCCCGGCCTGCTACGGCCGCGGCGGCCAGCGGCCCACGGTGACCGACGCCCATCTAATCCTGGGGCGCCTGCTGCCCCGCGCCTTCCTCGGTGGCCGCATGTCACTGGATGCAGACGCGGCCCGCCGGGCCCTGCAGCCCATCGCCGCATCGCTGGCCATGACCGTGGAGGAGGTCGCAGACGGCATCGTGCGCCTGGCCACCGAACACATGGCCCATGCCCTGCGCGTGATCTCGGTACAGCGGGGCCACGACCCCCGCCCCTTCACCCTGGTCTCCTTCGGCGGCGCCGGCGGCCTGCACGTCTGCGCCCTGGCCGAGGCCCTGGGCATGACCGAGGCCCTGGTGCCCGTGCACGCGGGGGTGCTCTCGGCCCTGGGCATGCTGGCCGCGCCCCGCGGCCGCCAGCTCTCGCGCACCCGCACGGGCCGGCTGGATGCGCTGCCGGTCGCAGAGCTGGAGCGCCACTTCCAGGAGCTGGAAAGGCAGGGCCGGCAGGAACTGCGGGCGGAAGGCATCCGCGACGCGGAGATCCGGGTGCGGCGCTACGCGGACCTGCGCTACGCGGGCCAGTCCCACACCCTCACGGTCCCCTCGTCCGGCCGGGACGCGGCCGCCGAGGCCTTCACCGCCATGCACCAGCAGCGCTACGGCCACCGCCTGGACTTCGCCGTGGAACTGGTGAACCTCCGCGTGGACCTGCAAGGCCCCCGCTCGCCCATCGCCCTGCCGCCCCTCGAACGGAAACCCGCCGGCAAGCCGGCCGGTGAGACACGCATCCATGGGATTCCGGAAGCGGTGCCGGTGTGGCGGCGGGAGGACCTGGACGCGGCGCAGTGCCTTACGGGACCGGCCCTGATCACGGAAGCGGTGGCCACCACCTATCTGGCGCCCGGCTGGAACTGCCGGCTGGATGCGGCGGGAAATCTGCTGCTGTCACGCAGCGGGCGCTGACGGCCGGCACCGGAACGGATCCACGACCGACGCTTACGGGCCCTACAACAAAAGAAAGGTCGCCAGACCCAAAAAGGCCATGAACCCCACCACGTCGGTGACCGTGGTGAGCAGAACGCTGCCTCCCAAGGCGGGATCCGTCCCCAGTTTGCGCATGATCATGGGAATGGTGACCCCGGCCAAGGCGGCGAACACCAGGTTCACCACGATGGCCACGGCGATCACGCCGGCGATGCGGTAATCACCGAACCACAGGAGGGTGATGGCCGCCACCACCAGGGACCAGGCCACTCCGTTGAGCAAGCCCACGGCCAGTTCCTTGTAGAGCAGCTGGCGGGCATTGCTGTCGCCGATCTTGCCCACGGCGATACCGCGGATCACCAGGGTCAGGGTCTGGCTGCCGGCGATGCCGCCCATGCTGGCGACGATGGGCATCAACACCGCCAGGGCCACCACCTTGTCGATGGTCTCCTGGAACAGGCCGATGACCCAGGAGGCGACGAAGGCCGTCAGCAGATTGATGCCCAGCCATACGCCGCGATGGCGGGCGCTGACGGTCACGGGTGCGAACATGTCCTCCTCTTCGTCCAGACCGGTCATGCTCAAGAGTGAATGCTCGCCCTCGTCGCGGATCACGTCCACCACGTCGTCCACGGTGATGCGTCCGAGCAACCTGCCCTCCGCATCCACCACCGGGGCCGACACCAGGTCGTGGTGTTCGAAGATGCTGGCCACCTCGCTGGCGGACAGGGTGGCCGGGATGGATTCCACGTCCCGGGTCATCACCTCGGCGACCGGCAGATGGGGCGGCTGGGTGAGGAGGGCGGTGAGCGGCAGATTGCCCAGGAAATGGTCCTCCCGGTCCACCACGAACAGATTGTCGGTCATGGGCGGCAGCTCTCCCCGCAGGCGCAAGTAACGCAACACCACGTCCAGGGTCACGTCGGGCCGCACGGTGATGGTATCGGTGTTCATCAGACCGCCGGCCGTGTCCTCCGGATAGGAGAGCACTTTCTCCAGGCGCTGGCGGTCCTGCTCGTCCATGGACTGGAGCACCTCCTGGATGACCACGTCCGGCAGATCGTGGAGGAAATCCGCCAGGTCGTCCGTCTCCAGGCCCTCCGCGGCCGCCACAAGCTCTTCCGGTTCCATCTCGCGGATGAGGCTGGCGCGCAGCTCTTCGTTCAGATAGAGCAGCACGTCACCGCCCACCTTCTCGTCCACCAGCTCCCACAGCAGCTCGCGCTCCCGCGGCGGCAGCGACTCCAGCAGATGGGCGATCTCCGCCGGGCGCAAGGCATTGAGCATCTTGCGCACGCTGGCCAGGGTCCCGCTCTCCAGGGCGCGGGTGAAGGTGCGCAAACGCTTCTGATGCTTTTCCGGCTCGGTGGTGCTGTGCATGGCGGGAACGTCCTGCTGAAACTACGGTGATAGACCGGAAGTGTATGCAAAAGAGAGGCCGATCACCAGCGACGAGACGGCAAGGCGCGACACGACCGGCCGATCATCAGCAATCGCACCGGCATCCCCCAGAATCAACCGGGAATAAATCCCGATTTCGATGGCTCAATCTGGATCGTTGAGACGTTCCACCTGAACCAGGATGTCTTCGCGGCGCTCGGCCCGCAGGATACGCTTGACCTGCCGCTCCAACAGGCGGGTATCGCTGTCGTGGACGATCTGTTTCACCTCCAGCAGGGAGGCCGGATACATACTGAAGGCGCGCAGGCCCATACCCAGCAGCAACCGGGTGTAACGCACGTCACCGGCCATCTCACCGCACATGGACACCGGGATCCCTGCCCGGCGCCCGGCCTGGATGACCCGCTGGATCAGCTTCAGGACCGCAGGATGCAGGGGATCGTAGAGATAATTCACTTGTTCGTCGAGACGATCCACCGCCAGCGTATATTGGATGAGATCGTTGGTGCCCAGGGACAGGAAATCCAGCCGGCGGGCGAAACTGCCCGCTTGCAGGGCGGCGGCCGGCACCTCGATCATGCCGCCCACCGCCAGTTCCGGGTCGAAGGCCTGGCGGCGATGGCGCAGGGTTTCCTTGGCCTCTTCGAGGAGCCGCAACGCCTGGTTCAGCTCCTGCAAGGTGGACAACATGGGAATCATCAGACGCACTCGTCCCAGGGCGGACGCGCGCAAAATGGCACGTAGCTGGACGGCAAACAACTCGGGCTCGCGCAGGCAACAGCGAATGGCGCGCAGGCCCATGGCAGGATTTGCAGCCACCACGTGGCGCCGGAAGGCTCCGCCTGGTGCCTTGTCCGCACCCAGGTCCAGGGTTCGTATGGTGACTGGCGCCTGCTTCATGGCACGCACGATGTGCGCATAGGTCTCGAATTGTTCCTCCTCGTCCGGAGGCTCGCTGCGGTTGAGAAACAACATCTCGGTGCGGTAGAGGCCGATGCCCGCCGCGGCCATGCGCCGCGCGGCGGGGATATCCTCTGGAATCTCCACGTTGGCCAACAACTGCACGGCTTCTCCGTCACGGGTCACGGCGGGCAGGGCCCGGATCCGACGCAACTGGGCACGATTGTGCTTCTCCTCCCGCTGGCGGCGGCGGAAGTGTTCCAGTTCGGGCGCCTCAGGCGCCGCCATCAGCAGGCCCTGCTGGCCGTCCACCACCAGCAACTCGTCGTTGAGTACATAATCCAGCAGGCTTGGCACGCCGGCTACGCAGGGAATCCCCAGACTGCGAGCCAGGATAGCGGTGTGAGAATTGGCCCCTCCATACTGGGTGACCACGCCCGCCACGCCCTGGTGATGCATCGCCAACACCTCTGCTGGTGAGACGTCCTCGGCCACAACGATGCGCCCGTGGAAACGGGTTTCGCTGTCTTCCTCCTTGTGTGACTGCCCCATCAGGTTACGCAAGATACGTCCCACCACGTGATTGACGTCGTCCTTGCGGGTACGCAGATAGGGATCATTCATCTCCTCAAAAACCTCTACCAGGGTGTCGCGCTGTATCTTCAAGGCCCACTCTGCATTGCAGCGCCGCTCCCGAATAATGGCCAGGGGGGCCTCGGCCAGCGCAGTGTCCTCCAGCATCAGGAGATGGGTGTCGATAAACCCGGCGATCTCGGCAGGGATATGTTCGGGAATACGGTTGCGAATGGCCTTGAGTTGACGCTTGGCCTTCTTAACGGCCAGCTTGAAACGGCTGATCTCCTCCGCCAGCAAGGGTCTGGGAACGGTGTATTCACGAATCTCCGGGAAGTCGGCCTGCAGCACCAGGCTCTTGCCGATAGCAATGCCCCGCGCTACGCTGATGCCGCTGAGTACGAGCCCCATCCTTTCATTCTACTGGAGCCCGGCGGTACGCTCTAGCAAACGGTTTCGTCCCGCTTCGCCCCCGGAAACGAATCTTTACCTCCCCCACCCGCTCGCAGGGCAATCCCTCGATGAAAGCGGAGCTTATGCCTCCTCCCCGAAACGCTGACACACCAGTTCCTCAAGCCGGGCCGCCGCTTCGGCCTCGTCGGGACCACAGGCAATGATCTCGATGGTGGAACCCTGGCGCGCGGCCAACATCATCACCCCCATGATGCTCTTGCCGTTGACGGTGCGCCTGCCGCGCGCCAACTGGATGTCGCTCTGGAATTCGGAAGCCAGGGTCACCAACTTGGCCGCGGCACGCGCATGCAGCCCTAACTTGTTGACGATGGTGACTTCCTTACGAACCATCCTCTTCCTCTCCCGAGCCGCAGGAGAAAATGCCCTCCCGGCCACCCCCCAAGGCCTTGGCTACCAGTTGCGCGCGGTCGAGTCGCGGATAATTGAACAGGCGCACTAGCATGGGCAGGTTGAGGCCAGTGATCACGTCGAGTTGGTCGTGGTGGTGCTGCAGCCTGCGAGCGATGTTGGCTGGTGTGGAACCATACATGTCGGTCAGCACGATCACCTCTTGACCTTCAGCCTCCAGTGCCGCCACCAGACCTTCGGCCTGGCGCTGCAAGGCTTCCAGGTCGCTGTTCGCGGTCACTGGCAGGACGCGGGCGGTGAGGGGGCAGCGTCCCAACATGGCAGTAGCCGTGGCCAGCAGCTCGTCGCCGATGCGATTGTGGGTGATCAATAGCAGCGCAGCGCTCATCCCTGGATTCATCCCAAGTCCCGGGTTACGTCACGGTGTCGGATCTGGATGTGCTCGCCGCTGTCGCGGAAATAGGCCGCCAGACGCTCGACCAGATAGACGGAGCGGTGCTGTCCTCCCGTGCAGCCGATGCCGATGGTCAGATAACTGCGGTGTTCGGCGGCGAAACGCCCCACCCAACGCTGCAAAAAGGCCTTGATGTCTTCGAACATGAGCTGCACGTCTTCGTGTTCCTCCAAGAATGCCTCCACCTCCGGATGGCGCCCATCCAGAGCCCGCAGGCGGGCATCCCAGTGGGGATTGGGCAAGCATCGCACATCGAACAGGAAATCCACGTCCACCGGCACGCCGTGCTTGTAACCGAAGGACATGAACAATATCGACATCTGGGCCATATCCTTGCGGACCACCCGGCGCCGGATCAGACTGCGCAGTTCGTGGACATTACAGCGGCTGGTATCGATCCGCAGATCCGCAGCGGCAGAGATTCCTTCCAGCAGCCGCCGTTCCTGGCGGATGGCATCCACCAGCGGCGTGTGCTGATCGGTTAGCGGATGCTTGCGGCGGGTCTCGTTGAAGCGCTTCAAGAGCACCTCCTCGCTGGCCTCCAGATAGAGGATCTCGTATCCCACGCCAAGATCTTGCAACTGTTTCAGGGCTTCCTGGAAGTGATCCAAATCCTCGGCCATATTGCGCGCATCCACACCCACCGCGACCTCACCCTCCAGCCCGCGCCGCCGGTCGGTCAACATCTGGCAGGCGAATGCAGGCAACAGGACCAGCGGCAGATTGTCCACACAGTAAAAGTCGGCATCTTCCAGGGCCTGCAGGGCAATGCTCTTGCCGGCCCCCGACAGGCCACTGATGATGTGCAGCTTCACGCCGATCTGCCTTCCCGTTCGCCGCCACAGGCACTATGTTCTTCCCACTCCAGCAGGCGCCGCTGGCGTTCCATGAAATCGGCGGCGGCATGGTAACCACCCAGGGCCAGGATATGATTGCGCGCTGCGCCTTCGGCGAGCACCGCCAGATTGTGACCCGGCGCCACCGGTAAGGTGATCTGCGGGATCTCCACCTCAAGGATGGTACGGCTCTGGCGACTGCCCCGCAGGCGGTCCACGGCGCGCAGTTGGTCCTCGTTCATGCGCTGCAGGTGCAGGATCAGGCGCAGGTTCTTGCTGGGCTTGATGACACTGTCCCCGAACATGGCGCGGATGTTGAGCACCCCCAGGCCGCGCACCTCGAGGAACTCGCGCAGTGCCGACGGACAGCGGCCATTGAGGGTGTCTGGAGCGATGCGCGCGAACTCCGGCGCATCGTCGGCCACCAGACGATGCCCGCGGTTGATCAGTTCCAGGGCCAGTTCGCTCTTGCCGATGCCGCTCTCTCCCGTGATCAATACGCCGATACCGAGCACTTCCATGAAGACCCCGTGCACGGTCACCTTGTCGGCCAGCTGGTGGGAAATCTGATAATGCAGGTGATTGACGATCTTGTGGGACGGCAAGGGCGTGGCGAACAGCGGCGTGGCGGTACGTTCCGCCTCACGCAGCAGTACCTCGGGCGGGGCTTGCGCATCGGTGACAATCACCGCCGCCGGCTGATCGGCGAACAACTGCCGGATGGCATCAGCGTGGGAATTCTTGCCCAGCCCCTGCAGGTAACGCAGCTCAGCCTTGCCCAGGACCTGGATGCGGTTGGGATGGATCAAGTTGAGATGGCCCACCCAGGCCCCGAAGGGCGCCAGCCTGCCGTCCTGCCGGGCCACCGACCTCTGCCAGCCCTCCTTGCCGGCCACCCAGGTCAATACTAGGCGTTCCTGCAACATCTTGAACAGGTGACTGACCGTAAGAGAGGCGTCCATGGCATACATCCCTAGTGGTGACCGACAGCCAGCGCCTGCCCCCGGCCGCTTCCGACTCGGTTGTCGCCACGCCTGCCCACGAGTGAAAAATGAAATCGACCGCGAATGGATACGGTATTGGCTCAGACCCCGACCATCCGGCCCTCGTGCAACGGCTGGGGGCGCCACTGCGTGAGCAAGCGATACAATTCTGCGGCATCGACGGCGGCACGCAGGCGGGCGCAGAAATCAGTATCGCTGAACATCTCCGCCAGCGCGGACAGGATCTCCAGATGTTCGGAAGTGGATTCCTCAGGCACCAGCAGGCCGCAGACCAGGTCCACCGGCTGGCCATCGAGGGCGTCATAATCCACGCCCCGGCGCAACCGGAGAAAGGCACAGACCGCGCGATCCAGGCCCCGCAGGCGGCCGTGGGGCAGGGCCACACCGTGGCCGAGGCCGGTTCCACCGAGGCGCTCTCGATCGCACAGACTGTCGAACACTTCCACCTCATTTAGCTCCAGCAGATCGGCCACGAGCAGGACACTCAAGTTTTCCAAGGCCTTCTTCTTGCTGGTGACATGACTCAAGCAAGCAACTCGCCGCTCACTCAACAGCTCGGCTAGATCGATCATCGTTCGCTTACACTGCTCATTTCAATCCAGGTTCCGCCAAGTCGTGCCCGCAACCACCATCCCCCCAACGAGGGATCCGTAGAAGGATTCGACAAGGGATCCATCGCACAGCTCAGCTCCCTTCCATCACGATGGAGGCCTGCATGTTTCCTTGTCGTACTTCTTCACCTGGCGGTTCAGTTTGTCGATCAAGACCATCCACGGCAACGTGGCGAGCCTGCCCCAGAGGCGGGCAGATCGCCGCCCCACCCTTGCCACGTGGCTCTCGCCCATTGCGCTATCCGCTTCGCGCCCGGCACCTCCCGCGCTAGCCGGGCTTGATTGAAGCGACGCCGGAGGCGCTCGCATTCGGCGGTCACATAATCCCGCAAGGCGAGTGTGATTTCAACAGAGACGCGGTAACGGCCCTCCACCTCAGACTCCTATCGCATCGACACCCGTACTCAGACCAGCCGCCGGCGCTCGCTGGACGCGGGAATTCCCAGGGATTCCCGATACTTGGCGATGGTACGCCGCGCCACATTGATGCCTTGATCAGCAAGCAACTGGGCAATCTTGCTGTCGCTTAGGGGCTTGCCCGGATTCTCGGCCGCTACCAACTTCTTGATCAGGGCCCGTATAGCGGTGGCCGAGCATTCACCACCGCTGGCTGTACTGACGTGGCTGGAGAAGAAATACTTGAGTTCGAAGATACCGCGCGGGGTGTGCATGTACTTCTCGGTTGTAACCCGGGAGATGGTGGATTCGTGCATGTTCACCGCCTCAGCTACGTCGTGCAATACCAGCGGCTTCATGGCCTCCTCACCGTGTTCGAGAAAGTCCCGCTGGCGCTCCACGATGCAGGTAGCCACCTTGAGCAGAGTCTCGTTGCGACTCTGCAGGCTCTTGATGAACCAGCGGGCCTCCTGCAGGTGATTGCGCAGATAGACGTTGTCCGAGCTGTTGTCGGCACGCTTCACCAGACTGGCATAGCTGGGATTGATACGCAGCCGGGGTATGGCTTCGGGATTCAGTTCCACTTTCCAGACATCCTTCTCCTTGCGCACGATGACGTCGGGAATGATGTATTCAGTCTTACGGTCGGCGATGAGATTACCAGGTCGGGGATTGAGGGACTGGATCAATTGAATGATCTGTTTGAGTTCCTGCTGGCTGCACTTCAGCCGCCGGGTCAACTGGTTGAAGTCATGGGCAGCGAGCAGATTCAAGTATTCACTCACCAGACGTTTGGCTTGTTCCAGCCAGGGAGTACTGGCATCGAAAAGCTGGAGCTGGATCAACATGCATTCGCGTAGGTCGCGCGCGCCCACACCAGGGGGATCGAAATTCTGGATTTGATGGAGCACAGCCTCCACCTCGTCGTACTCCACCCCCAACTCTGGCTCCAGGGATTCATGGATCTCTTGCAAGGAGACGCTCAGATAGCCGCGCTCGTTGATGGCATCGATGATGGCCACGGCGATAGCGCGGTCACGTTCGCTGAAAGGGGTGAGGCGCATCTGCCACAACAGATGCTCGCGCAGGGTCTCTGAGGAATGATCGGGATTCTCGAACTCTCGGCCATCGTCCTCGGCGGCGCCGAAGAAGGTGGGGGCCACAACGTTGTCGTAGATGTCCTCCCAAGCGCTGTCTACCGGCAGCTCGTCGGGATCAGCCTCCATCTCCAGTGTGGCGCCCGGATCGCCCAGCTCCCTGGCCAGGGATTCTTCTTCGTCACCCTTGGCGGCACCACTCCCCTCCGGCCTCGACTCTCCCGGCAGAGCGGCTTCCAGCCCTCCCGCCAGCTCGCCGGTCACCTCTGGTGATTCCTCCTGGGAATCCTCCTCGCTCAACTCCAGCATGGGGTTGGCCTCCACGGCTTGCTGGATCTCCTGGCGCAGGTCCAGGGTGGAAAGCTGGAGCAGGCGAATGGCCTGCTGGAGTTGAGGCGTCATGGTCAAGTGCTGACCAAGACGGAGTTGTATAGTCTGCTTCATCGCTTCACAACATAACGGTTCCCGACCCCATGCCTGGGAAAGTCGGTATTGCAGTTCCCTCTACGCTCTTCATCATACTAAATTTCGGCCATGATTTCCCTGCTTTTCACAGGCGAAAATGCTGTCCCAGATAGACCTGCCGCACGGCCTCGTCGGCCAGGATCTCCTGCGGACTGCCGCTGGCCAGGACAGCCCCCTCATTCATGATGTAGGCACGGCCGCAGATACCCAAAGTCTCGCGCACGTTGTGATCGGTGATCAGAATGCCAATCCCCTTCTCCTGGAGCTGGACGATGATGCGCTGAATGTCGAGCACCGAGATGGGATCCACCCCAGCGAAGGGTTCGTCGAGCAAGATGAAGCGGGGCCGGGTGGCCAGGGTACGAGCGATCTCCACGCGGCGCCGCTCGCCCCCCGATAAACTCACCGCCGGGCAGTCGCGCAAGTGCGCGATGTGCAGCTCTTCCAGCAATTCCTCCAGCAAGAGCTGGCGCTCACCCTCACTGATGTCGGCGCGGATTTCGAGGATGGCGCGGATATTGTCGGCTACCGACAACTTGCGGAAGATGGAGGCCTCCTGAGGCAGGTAGGCGATCCCCAACCGGGCACGCCGATGGATGGGCAGATGGGTGAGGTCTTGGTCGTTGAGCCGGATACGCCCGGCATCGCTGGGTACCAGTCCCACGATCATGTAGAAAGTGGTGGTCTTGCCGGCGCCGTTGGGCCCCAGCAGCCCCACCACTTCGCCCCTGCGCACCTCGAGCGACACGCCGCGCACCACCTGCCGGCCGCGATAGCGCTTGGCGAGGTGTTCGACGGCCAGGACGTCTGCGGCACCGCTGCTCGAGCGCCCCTCACTCATCCCACCGGACTCATTCCACGGGCCGCGCCCCCTGCGCGCTGCGTTCCGCCGACCGCCCCTGTGGTGGAACCACGCCCGGCTGTGGCTGTGAACGTTTGTCCTCTGGCACCAGGATTACCCGCACCCGGTCGCTGCCGTCTTCTGCCTTGCGGGCGCTGACCCACTCGCGCAGTGCATCGTAGGTAATGAAGGCCCCATAGAACTCATTGTCTCTCTGACGCAGATGGGCCTTGCCGCGGAACTCGTATACTTCTCGGTCAGCGAAATAGATGATAGTCAGGGCCTCGGCCGTCATCTTGTCCTGTTCACCTTCCGGCAGAGTACTGTAACGAGCAGGATTACCCTTGGCCACCAGCTTCTTCAGCTTGCGTCTCTCGCTGTAGACAGTGGCCTCGTCTGCGATCAGTTCGGTGGTACCTTGACGGTAATGCACGTTGCCGCGATAGATACTGACGCCACGGGCGTCGTCGATCTCCACCTCGTCAGCTTCGATGTAGATGGGCTGCTGGCGGTCGCTGGGCAGGGCCAAGACAGCGCTGGACAATGACAACAGCCACAGCCCCGCCAGCCAAGCCCCGGAGCATCGGCCCATCACGGCTCAAGGCTCCAGATAACGGTCCAGGAAGGCATCCAAGTGGCCTTGAGCCTGCATGATCAACTCGCACACCTCGCGCGCAGCACCGCGGCCGCCCGGCCGGCTGGTGATCCAGTGTGCCTGGCGCCGCACCAACGCATGGGCATCCTGCACCGCCACCGCCAGTCCCACCCGGCGCATCACCGGCAGATCCACCACGTCGTCGCCCACGTACGCGGCCTGTGCGGGCGCCAGAGCCAGCGCCTCCAACAGGGTCTGAAAGGCCGGTAGCTTGTCCTGTTGCCCCTGATAGACGTGTTCGATGCCCAATCCGGCCATGCGATGGCTCACCGCAGGCGAGGAGCGACCGCTGATGACGGCCACCGCCACACCAGTCTCCTGCAGCATCTTCAAACCGTGCCCGTCACGGGAATGGAAGACCTTGTGTTCCCGCCCTTCGGTGTCGATGAACAGGCCGCCGTCCGTGAGCACCCCGTCCACGTCGAAGATCACCACCTGCACCCGGGCCGCCCGTTCTCGAACCCGCTGCCACGATTCCCCAGCCGCCTGGCCGCCGTCCATTGCCCGTTTGGTCACGCTGCGTACCCTTTTCTTCGCAACCCTGTCACCAGGATCTCACCCCTCTGCACCACACTGCTTACCATACCATTCCCTATATCACTTCTATACCACCCCGGCGCGCAGTAGATCGTGCATGTTGAAAGCCCCCACCAGGCGACGCTCATCGTCCACCACGAACAAGCCATTGATCTTGTTGCTCTCCATGAACTGCAAGGCCTCGGCCGCCAGCATTCCTGGCATGACGAACTTGGCTTCCCGCGTCATGACCTCGGCCACACCCACGCCGTGCAGGTCGATGCGCCGATCCAGCGTGCGGCGTAGATCACCGTCCGTGAATACCCCTGCCAGGCGGCCCGTGCCGTCCACCACCGCGGTCATGCCCAACCCCTTGTTGGTCATTTCCACCAGGGCCTCGCTGAGCAAGGCATCCAGGGGCACCCGGGGAATGGCCTCGCCGGTGTGCATGATGTCCCGAACCAGCAGCAGCAGGCGCCGGCCCAGGCGGCCACCGGGATGGGAGCGGGCGAAATCCTCCGCCGTGAAGCCCCGGGCCTCCAGCAGGGACACCGCCAGGGCATCTCCCATCACCAGCGTGGCGGTGGTGCTGGAAGTGGGGGCCAGACCCAGGGGGCAGGCCTCCTGTTCCACGCTGACGTCGAGATTGACGTCGGCAGCCTTGGCCAGGGTAGATTGCGGTCGCCCCGTGAGACTGATGAGCGGCACGCCGAGACGCTTGATGAGCGGCAGGATGGTGAGGATCTCCTCCGTTTCCCCGGAATTGGAAATGGCCAGCACCACATCCTTGCCGGTGATCATTCCCAGGTCACCGTGACTCGCCTCTCCCGGATGGACGAAGAAGGCCGGACTGCCCGTGCTGGCCAGCGTAGCGGCGATCTTGCTGCCGATGTGCCCGGACTTGCCCATGCCCAATACCACGATGCGCCCTTCGCAGTGAAGCATGTAGGCGCATGCGCGCACGAAGTCATCCCCGATGCGTCGCGTCAGTGCGGTCACGGCCCGGCCCTCCGTCTCGATTACCGCCAGGCCCAGCTGCTGCAATTTCTCCGCTTCGCCAGGTGCCAGCTCCGGTACGGCTCGTTGGCAGGCCTCGCTCATGGAAAGTGCCGTTTCACTCACGATATCGCCGTCCTCCGTTGGTCTCGCGCACTGAATCGATCTAGTGTACTCAATTCAGCGGCAAAAAGGCCATTACTGACCAGCGTCCCATCACACCGATTCCTCATGTCGATCCCCTATACTGGGGCCGATTCCAACGTGGCCCGATACAGGATCACGAGATAGGCGGCGTAGGTCGTCACCAGAATCCCGCCTTCCCAGCGGGCGATGCGTCCCGGCCGCCTGAACCCGTAGGCCATGGCGAACAGGGCCAGGGTGAGCACCACCATCCAGGGATAGTCGCGCTGCAGCACCCCGTCGCTCACCATGCCCGGCGCCAGCAAGCCGGGCATGGCCATTACCCCCAGAATATTGAACATGTTGGAACCGATGACATTGCCCACCGCCAGGTCCGGCTCCTCCTTGAGGGCGCTCATGATGGACGCGGCCAGCTCCGGCAGGCTGGTGCCGATGGCGATGATGGTGAGTCCGATCACGAGATCGCTCACCCCGAGCGCCTGGGCGATGTTCACCGCCCCCCACACCAGTAAACGAGAGCTGATGAACAGGATCGCCCCCCCCAGCAGCAACCAGAGCAGGGCACGGCCGGTGGACAGGCGTTGAGGAATCTCGTGTTCGAACTCCCTGACGATGGGGTCGGTGCCGCGGCTGCGCAGTCCCAGCCCTACCAACCAATAGATCATCACTGCCAGCCCCAGGAGGAGCAACAAGCCGTCACCGCGGTTCATGTCCCCATCCAGGATCAGTGCGAGGCCGAAAAACATGATCAACAAAAGAATGGGCATCTCGCGGCGCAACGTATCAGAATGAACCTGCAGGGGCACGATGAGCGCGGTAACACCCAACACCAGGGCGATATTGGTAATGTTGGAACCGATGGCATTGCCGAAGGCCAGTCCGGGATTGCCCTCCCAGGAGGCCACGCCCGAGACCACCATCTCGGGGGCGGAGGTACCCAGGGCGACGATGGTCAGGCCGATGATGAGGGGAGAGACCCCCAGGTTGCGGGCCAGGGCGGAAGCGCCCAGCACGAAGCGTTCCGCCCCCCAGACCAGGAGCACGAAGCCGCCCACCACTGCCAGCAAGGAGTACAGCACGGTCCTGCTCCGCCCGTCAGCTTCGGGTCCAATAATCCAGAAAGATCCCGGCGAACACCGCGGCGCCGAACCAGTTGTTGTTGAGAAAGGCGCGGAAGCATTGCCGAGGTTCGCGGCGGCGGATCAGATATTGCTGATAGACGGCCAGCAGGGCCGCCAGGCCCAGGCCACCGTAAAACCACCCGCCCAGACCCACCCGCCAACCCACCAAGGCCAGCACCCCCAGCACCATCACCTGGAGGATGCCGATAATGAGGCGATCGGCGTCGCCAAAGAGGATGGCGGTGGATTTGACCCCGATCTTCAAGTCGTCCTCGCGGTCCACCATGGCGTACATGGTGTCGTAGGCCGTGGCCCAGAGCACGGTGACGATGAACAACAACCAGGCCTCGCGGGGCAGGGCCTCCGTCTGGGCGGCGAACACCATGGGTACGGCCCAACCGAAGGCCATGCCCAGGTAGATCTGGGGCAGATGGGAATAGCGCTTGACGAAAGGATACGTGGCGGCCAGAAAGGCCCCCACGAAGGACAAAGCGATGGTCAGCGGATTCAGGGTCAGCACCAGGGCGAAGGCCGCCAGGCACAGGACCACGAACAGGACCAGGGCCTCGCGCGGCTGGATCTCGCCGGTGGCCAGGGGCCGCATGCGCGTGCGCCGCACGTGGGGATCGAAACGGCGGTCGGCATAGTCGTTGATGGTACACCCCGCCGCCCGCATGAGCACCACCCCGAGCACGAACACCACGGCCACATGGGGGTCGGGGCGCCCGCCGGAGGCGATCCACAAGGCCCACAAGGTGGGCCACAACAGGAGCAGGATGCCGATGGGGCGGTCGAAACGCATCAGGCGCCAGTAGGCGCCCCAGCGCGAACCCGTGCGAAATGGTGTCAGCGTGAGTCGCATTTCACCCTGCTCCGTCGCCGCCCCCGAAGAGGGGCGGCAGGAAGATCTCGCTCACCAGCAAGGGCCGGCGGCCAAAAAAAAACAGCGAGCGCCGCCCCCAGATCTCGCCCCAAGACGGTCGTTGCACGCCGCCCTGGGCGGCACGGTGCATGGCGTCCCCGGGCACGATGCGGGCCACCTCCAGGGGACCGCGGCGTACCCGGTGGTCGGCGAACAGCATGGCACCCAGGGGGCGTTCCCCCAGCCGGGCCAGGCGTTGCTGCCCCGCGTGCAGGGTGGCGGCCGGAATCACGGTGCGGGCGTACACCCAGGGCTTGCCGTCGCACAGCAGGTGCACCTGGCGCACCCAGGCCCGCGCGCGCCGCCGCATGCCCAGGGCGCGGCGCTCGCTTTCCAGGGGCCGCTCCCAGCCCTGGTGCAACACCTGGACCCGGAAGGCCTGCCGGCAATGCTGCTGCAGGCGGCGCGTGAGCGACGAACTGTCCAGCAACCAGGACCACAACAGGGGAGACAAGTGCCGGCATGCCCGCCAAGAAGCGGGCACCCGCCAGCGGGGCTCTCCTCTCAGGCCCTGAGCTGCGCCGGAGTGCCAGCGGCCGCCGCTGCGGGGGTGTTTTCTGACCTGCTTGTTGTGGGCTTGTTCCATCATACCGCTGCATATCGGGTCCCCTCGCCCAGCCAGCGCCGGATCAATGGGGGGATGTACTCGGGATGGCGCTCGCTCAGGAAGCGGGCCGCTTCGTTCACCGCCGGCAGGAGATCCTGGTCGCGCACCAGGTCGGCCACCCGCAGCTGCAGTACGCCCGCCTGTCGCGTGCCCAGGATCTCGCCGGGGCCGCGCAATTCCAGATCCCGGCGGGCGATCTCGAAGCCGTCGCTGGTGCTGCGCATCACGGCCAGCCGTTCCCGTGCCCGTGCCGACAGCGGAGGATGATACATCAGCTCCGGGGGCGGGTGG
>WFNO01000120.1 GCA_015488555.1 Gammaproteobacteria bacterium | reverse complement strand
GAAGGCAAGGACGTCCTGATCTGGCCGGATCGGGATCCGCCCGGCTGGGATTACGCGGAGAACGCCGCCCGCGCCTGCGTGCAGGCTGGTTGCGCCTCCGTGGTCATTCTGGTGCCGCCAGCGGACAAGCCGGAAAAATGGGATGCGGCTGATGCCGTGGCCGAGGGCTTCGACGTCAAGGCGTTCATCGCCCAGGGCGAGCGGCGGATCATCAAGGCCCCGACACCGCGATTGTCCACCTTCACGCTCGGCCAGTTACTCGACGACGACTCGCCGCTGCCGGAAGACCTGATCGCGCCCAGGGTGCTCACCCCCGGCGGCCTGCTGGTGTTCGGCGGCGCGCCCAAGGTGGGCAAGAGCGACTTCCTGCTCTCGTGGCTCGCGCACATGGCCGCGGGCAGCGACTTCCTGGGTCTGCGCCCGTCGCGCCCCCTGCGGGTGTTCTACCTGCAGGCCGAGGTCCAGTACCACTATCTGCGCGAACGGGTGAAGGCGATCCGGTTGCCGGCGAGCCGGCTCAACCAGGCCCGCGACAACTTCGTGGCCACGCCGCACCTGAAGATGGTGCTCGACGACGAGGGCGTCCAGCGGGTGATCCCGGCCATCGAGGCCGCCTGGCCCGGGACGGGCGCGGACGTCATCGCCATCGATCCCATCCGCAACCTGTTCGACGGGGGCGATGCGGGCGGCGAGAACGACAACGCGGCGATGCTGTTTTTCCTGTCGCAGCGTATCGAACGCCTGCGCGACGCCGTCAATCCCGACGCCGGCATCATTCTCGTCCACCACACCCGCAAGCTCGGCAAGCGCCAGTTCGAGGAGGACCCGTTCCAGGCCCTGGCAGGCGCCGGCAGCCTGCGCGGTTACTACTCGACCGGGATGCTGTTGTTCCGTCCCGACGAGAGTCACACCACCCGCCAACTGATATTCGAGCTGCGCAACGGCCCGGCCCTGCCGTCGATGCACGTGGACAAGGTCGGCGGCGAGTGGATCGAGGTGCAGGCCAGCGAGCGGCTGGTGATGCAGGACTATGGCGAACGCCTGGACGCCGAGCGTCGGCGCAAGCGCGACGTCATCCTGCAGATCCTGTTCGACGAGGCGCGCGAGGGCCGCTGCTACACCGCCAATCAGTTCGCCGAGGCCTTCGAGGGCAAGGCTAGTCTCGGTGCCAACCGCACCATCCGCGAGCGGATCGGCGTGCTGGCCACGAAAGGCTACATCAAGTTCTTCCGCGACCCCGAGGACTATGGCCTGCCGCCGCTGGCGCGCACGCGCTTCGGCTACCTGTGCGTCGAGGGCATGACCGTACCCGGTCCCGAACGCATCGACGAGGAAACCGGCGAGGTCATCGCGACCGCGCTTCCCGTCCTGCCCACCCACTACAAGTGCCCACAGACCGGCGCCGCGCTGCCGGTCGAGGACCCCACCGTCTGGATCTATCACGAGGAGGAAGATCGATGAGTTTGATGCCTTCCATCCGGCAGGGAAGATTTCCTGTCGCCGAAAAATCCAGTTGGCAGATCGGCCTGCCAACTGAACCGGAATTCTGCCAACTGCCAACTGGCTGCCAACTGGAATCCCGCAGAATCAACGGGTTGCGCCAGTTGGCAGTTGGCAAGGCCCAGTTGGCAAGAAACGCCTGCCAACTGGTGTTTTTCCACGGAAAATCAAGGAGTTCAGTTGGCAGATCCAGTTGGCGGGAACTCTCCTATCCCTACGGGATAGGGGTAGACACCCGTCGTAAGACTCGGGTGTCTACCCCCGCACGACAGCCGTCGTGGGTTTCGCGCATCCGGAGCTACCGGTGCTCGGAGGAGGTGTCCCGATGACCGTCCTCCGTTTCAACACCGCACCCGAGCCCGGCCTGGTCGTAGTGCATCGCGGTCAGCAATACGAACTGATCACTTCCCAGCCTCACCGGCGTCGGGACGGCACCCCGACAGTGGTTCTGAGCTGGCAGAGCCGGTGTGCGACCTGTGGCGAGCCGTTCATCGTGACCACCGGCCTGTCTCTCAAGGATCCCAACCGGCGCTGTCCTCGGCATCACCGGCCCGGGTTACCAGCCAATAGCAAACGCAAGGCTTATCGCCGGGGAGGTGTCCATGGCTGACACGACTCTGCTGGCACTCGATCTCGGCACCCGGACGGGGTGGGCGGTCCGCACGCCCGAGGGTCGCATCACCAGCGGCACCGAGTCCTTCCGGCCGGGCCGCTTCGAGGGCGGCGGCATGCGCTACCTCCGCTTCCGGCGTTGGCTGGAAAACCTGAAGGCCACCGTCGGCCCGATCGAGGCGATCTACTTCGAGGAAGTCCGCCGCCATGCGGGCGTGGACGCGGCCCACGCCTACGGCGGCTTCCTGGGCCAACTGACAGCCTGGTGCGAGCACCAGCGCATCCCGTACCAGGGCGTGCCGGTGGGCACGATCAAGAAACACGCCACCGGCCGCGGCAACGCGGCCAAGCGGGAGGTAATTGCCGCGGTGCAGGCCCGGGGCTTCCAGCCGGCCGACGACAACGAGGCGGACGCCATCGCGCTGCTGCTCTGGGTCATGGCCCAGCAGGAGGTGACGCGATGAACGCCCCAATCCGCATTACCGCTGTCCCCTGGGGCGACTGCAACCCGACCGCACTGACCCCGAGGCCATCAAGCGCGAGGGCTGGCGCGAACAGGGCATCCTCGTGATCTCGTCCGAGGACGAACGGCTAGACTGGATCGAGCGGGAGTTTATCCAGCGCATCGGGGAAAGGCTCTATGGCCGTCGGGAGGTGGACCATGGCTGAGTGGACCATCGAGCAGGTGGCCGAGCGTTTCCGCGAAGCGGCGCAGACGGCCCATCGTCTGCCGCCCGTCCGGGTACAGGGCTACTTCAACACCTGGCCGGCCATCCTGCGCCAGCCCTGGGAAACCTTCTCCGGCGATAATGCCTGCTACCGCTTCCCGCCGGACCCGGCCGCTATCGACCGCATGGAAGAAACCATGCGCTGGGTGTTGTGGCTCGGCGAGGAGGAACGCCATCTGGTCTGGATGCGCGCGGAAGGATGGCGCTGGCGCAACATCTGCCGCCGCTTCGGCTGCGATCGCACCACCGCCTGGCGGCGTTGGCAGCGGGCCTTGACCGTGGTGGTGGGTCACCTGAATGCCGCAGCTATACCAATTCGCGCGAGTGAGATTGCGTGAAGTTATGGATCGCTTCGATCCGACTGCGTATTCCACGCGATTCGGCCACCTATTCCAGGATTATTCGGCCGGTGATTCCAGCGTGATTCGGCCGGGGCAGTCGGAGCGAAGCGACGCAGGGTTGGTATTGTTACTTGGTGGTGGGTGGTGCGGTCAACTTTTTCGCCTTGCGCT
>WFNO01000119.1 GCA_015488555.1 Gammaproteobacteria bacterium | reverse complement strand
CTCGGGACTCTCGCCGCTTTCCACACGTTTTACCGCTGCCATACGCAGTTGCTCTTTTGCCTCTCGCGGCAGCTTTCTGGCATCAAAGATTTTCTTGCATTCCATGCCTCAGATTATACATCATGAGACTTTGTTAATGATGGTATTAGTAGCCTGCATCCGTTTAGCGCTATAACACCCCGACGAAGAATTGTCCCGCGCGCGGCTGAGGAGAATCTGGAGATGAGCGCTGATGTTGGAGGGAACATCAGGCGGCCGATTCACGCACCAGATCCAGGAGTCGGCGGCTGATTTTCTCCAGAGGCAGCACCGTGTCCACACAGCCCAGCTTCACGGCTGCGCCGGGCATTCCCCATACCACGCTGGTTTTCTCATCCTGGGCAATTGTGGACGCTCCCGCCTCGTGCATTTCCATGAGCCCCCGGGCACCATCGTCGCCCATGCCGGTGAGCAGCACGCCGACAGCGTTGGGGCCCACGTTTTGGGCTACAGAACGAAACATGACGTCTACCGCTGGTCGATGGCGGTTCACCGGCGGGCCGTCGCTTAGGCGGCAGAGATATCGGGCACCGCTGCGTTCCACCAGCAGATGATGGCTACCCGGCGCGATGTAGACATGACCTGGCAGGATCTGCTGGCCGTTTGCCGCTTCGCAAACCGTCATAGCGGAGATTCCGTCCATACGCCTGGCAAATGGCGCACTGAAGGCTTCTGGAATATGCTGGGAGATGACGATGCCAGGAGTGTCGGCAGGCAGTTCCGCCAGTAATACCTTGATGGCCTCGGTGCCACCGGTGGAGGCGCCGATGGCGATGATCTTGTCCGTGGTCTTGATGGTGACGAGTTTGTTGCGCCGAGACAGCACGGCGTCTGCGGTGAGCTTGGGTGCTAGCGGCTGGTTCAAGGCAGTAGATTCGACATAGGGGCGCACGCGGGCCCCGGCCGCTGCTTTGACCTTGGCGATGATGTCGGCGCTGTAGTCAGTTAGCGTGTGAGCAACATCGATTTTGGGTTTTGAGACGAAATCTACGGCACCCAGTTCTAGAGCCTCTAGGGTGATGTCTGCGCCCTTCTCCGTGAGTGAAGAGATCATAACCACGGGCATGGGATGCAGGCGCATGAGATTACGCAGGAAAGTAAGGCCGTCCATGCGTGGCATTTCCACATCCAGGGTCAAGACATCGGGGTGCAAGGCTTTGATCTTTTCGCGTGCCTGGTAAGGATCTTGTGCCGTGGCTACCACCTCGATCTGGCGGTCGTTGCTGAGGATCTCCGAGAGCAATCGCCGGATGAGGGCAGAATCATCGACAATGAGAACTTTGATCTTTTCTTTTTTCATGTCCACTTCCCATTCGATGTGACATCAGAACAAATCAACTTCACCCGCTACCGGCTGGGCGACCAGATCACGCAGGTACTCGCTCTCGCGTTCGATGATGGTCTGATTGTGGAGTGACCGCAGTTTCTTGACCCGGGCAATTCCAGAAGCGGGGAAAAATTGTACTTTGCGCGGATAGACGTCACCCACATCCACCGCTACCACCCGTAAGCCTTCGGTAGCGAGGTATTGACGAGTGAACGCGATATTGCGTTGACCGATGTCGGTCATCTGAGCCAGGATGCGGCCGCCACCGAATACCTTCACCTCGAAACGCCGCCGCTCCCCGCCGTGCTTGATGATGTCGTTGATGAGCAATTCCATAGCGTAATTGCCATAGCGGGCGGCGTCGCTTAGGGAGTCTGACGAGGCTTCGCCACCGGCCTGCGGTAGCATGAAATGATTCATGCCGCCGAGGCCCGATTTGCCATCTCGGATGCACACCGAGATGCAAGAACCGAGTACGGTAGTGATCATCTCATCATTACGCGTAACATAGTATTGACCAGGCAGGATCTTGGCAGCGTATTTCTGTGCGGATTTATCCCAGTAGCGATTGATATGAGAAAAGCCAGGTAATGCCACAGGCGGGGCATAGCAACGCACGCCGTCCTGATTTGTGGCTGCTCTGGATTTAACGGTCATTCTTCAACATACCTTCTGGTAGATGGTCTGTCCGATGAGTCTGAACCGGTCACAGACCTTGAACAGGGTTTCTGAGTGGCCAATGAACAAGTGCCCTCCGTGCGGTAGCACTTCCGCATAACGATCGAACAACCGTCGTTGGGTATCCTTGTCGAAATAGATCACCACGTTGCGACAGAAGATGAAGTCGAAAGGGCCCCGGAATGGCCACTCATGGAGCAGGTTGAGCCGCTTAAAGGTGATCATTCGTTGCAGTTCCGCCACCACTTTAACCTTGCCCGCGTTTTCCCCCCGGCCTTTGCGGAACCAGCGCCGGCGTCGTCTCTCTGGCAGTCCTTGGAGACGGTCCGCGTCGTAGATGCCGGAGCGCGCCCGGTCCAGCACGTTGGAATCGAGATCGGTGGCCAGGATCTTGACGTCCCATTGGTCCACGTCAGCCAGGGTTTCGCGGATCACCATGGCGATGGAATAGGGCTCTTCGCCAGTGGAACAGCCAGCAGACCACACGCGCAAGCGCCGCTGTGCCGCCTTCTTCTCGCGCAATTGCGGTAGCAGGGTCTGTGCCAGATAGCGGAAATGGTGTTCCTCACGGAAAAATGCGGTCAGGTTGGTGGTGATAGAATTGATGAAATTATTCAGCTCGTCACTACCGTCCTGGTCGAGCAGGGCGCAATACTCACTGAAACGGGCCAGACCAAGGGTACGCAGCCGCCTGGACAGGCGGCTGTACACCATGTCTTTTTTGGCTTCGGTGAGGTGGATGCCCGTGTGACGCTTGACCAGTCCACGGATGTGATCGAAGTCCTGTTCCGTGAAAATAAAATCCTTGATGGCCTGCATCCGCTCTACCCCTCACGACTATTTTCGAATATGGAGAAGATCGCTCAAACCAATCAGAACTCTTCCCATTCCTCGTCATCCGTCATCTTGCAGCTGTGCGCAGAATTGCGGTTATTGGTGGTGGCATCACCGTTTTTTCCGTTTCGTGAGCGGAGCGCTTCCATATTCATGTTGGGTTTGGGTGGTGTCGCATGGCCGGTCATCATGGCAGCCTGTTGAGCCTGGATGCTGCCGTTGTCACTGATATCTCCCAAATCAAAGAATTCCATGAGCCGTGTGAGATTCTTGGCTTGATCACTCATGGACTCGCTGGCAGCAGCCGCTTCCTCCACCAGGGCAGCGTTCTGTTGCGTCACTTCATCCATCTGTATCACCGCTTTGTTGACCTGATCGATACCAGCAGACTGTTCTTGGCTGGCAGCGGCGATCTCAGCGATGATGTCGCTCACCTTCTTGACCGCATTAACGATCTCGCCCAGAGTCTCTCCGGACTCATCAACCAGGCGTGTGCCTTCGTTGACTTTCTCCACACTGTCATTGATGAGCTGCTTGATTTCCTTGGCAGCTGCGGCACTACGTTGGGCCAGGTTGCGTACCTCGCCAGCCACCACAGCGAAACCTCGTCCTTGCTCACCAGCTCGTGCAGCCTCTACCGCGGCATTCAAGGCCAGGAGATTGGTCTGGAAAGCGATTTCGTCGATGACGCTGATGATGTCAGCGATCTTCTTGCTGCTGCTGTTGATCGCTGCCATGGCTTCCACCGCACGGCCCACCACCTCGCCACCCTTTTCAGCCTGTTCGCGTGCGCTGGTGGCAAGCTGGTTGGCCTGATTGGCGTTGTCGGCATTCTGTTTGACGGTACCAGTCAGCTCTTCCATGCTGGAGGCCGTCTCCTGCAGGGAGGAAGCCTGTTCCTCGGTGCGCTGGCTGAGATCGGTATTGCCCTGGGCAATCTCGCTGGCTCCCGATTCGATAGTGGAGGCAGCACTACGGATCTCGCCCACCATTTGGCGGAGATTCTGAACGGAGGTGTTGACGGCATCACGCAAGACTGCAAACTCGCCCTGGAAGTCGCCTTCCATGCTCACCGTGAGATCGCCCTCCGCCAGGGCCTTCATGGCTTTCGTTGTTTCGCGCAGAGGATTGACCACTGCATCCAACATCTGATTGATGCCATCACCCAACTGACGCATGAAACCCTCGTATTTGCTGGTGTCCAGGCGTTGATCGAGGTCACCCATACTGGCCGCAACTACCAGATTTTCGATTTGACGTTCTGCATCTTTTTGTTCGGTGATGTCCTGCCATTCCACCATATTGCCCATGTATTCGCCATTGGGACCAGTGATCATGGTAGCGTTGACGCGAAACTCCAGGTCACCTACCTTGATTTCGGCGGTAGCAGGCATGCGCGCCGGATCCTGGAGCAGGGCCCGCTGATGGGCGGGATTCTTGTGGAACTGATCGATGCATTGGCCCACCAGCTTGCTAGGGTCGAAACCTGGCCAGATCTTGCGCAACTCATCCTGACGCCTACTGAGCATCCTCACCACGGCCGGGTTAGCGTAAGTAATGGTGAGATTTTCGTCGCACAGCATGATGTTGGTCTGGGCACCCTCTATCGCCGTCTGCAGGCGGGCTACTTCCAATTCCTTGATTCTTTGCTCGGTGACATCAGCCCATTCCAGGGTGTTGCCGATGTAATTACCGTCCAGATCGTGCATGGCGGAGACCCGGATGTGGAAGGTCAGCGGACCCACCTGGATGTCGGTCTCATAGGGCAGATTGGCGGGGTTTTCCAGAAGTGCCCGCTGGTGGGCCGGATTTTTGTGGAACATGTCGATACAACTGCCCACTACCTTTTCCGGGTCGAAGCCGGGATAGAGTTGGCGCAGTGTTTCGGAATGCCGGGCTAGCAGTTTCCTGGTCTCGTCGTTGACGTAGGTGATGACTAGGTCGCGATCGATAGTCATCATGGCCGTCTGAGCGCCATCTACCGCGCGCTGCAGGCGAAAAGCCTCTTCTTCTTTAGCGCGTTGCTCAGTGACGTCGTTCCACTGGACGACATAGCCCAGGCGTCGATCCTGACCGTCGGTCAATACCCGTGTCTCGTGTTCGAAAATGAAATGCCCGGGCGTGATACGGCCCTTGCGTGACATACCGGGCTGTAACCCCTGCAGGATACGTTTGACCGCCTCTGGATCCTTGTGATAGCGATGGATACTGCCGCCCAGGACCTGGTCGGCCTTGAAACCTGGTATATACTGCGCGAGTTCATCTTCCACCTCGCTCAGGATTTCGCGTGTGCGTTTGTTTAGAAAGACAATTTTTTCGTCGGTATCAGCCATCATGATATTGATAGGCGCGTGTTCTAGGATATCCTTGAGTACCTCGATGTTGTCAGTAAGCGGCAAATCATCGAGTGATTCGATTTTTTTGCTGGACTTTGCCATCGTGTTCTCCTCCTTCCTCTTGTACCCCTTCAGCATCTCTGAAGCGACCATGTTCAAAGCAGCGCTCCAATTGTCATGTGCTTCCTGAGTCCATGTTGCACCTGCAAATTCCTTCATTACATCTAGTAGGGTTTCAGCAACTGCACCGTAGTGACTGGGTTCGGCTCCGTATCCTTGGTGACGCCCGCCGAGTTCACGTAAGGATTTTTGCAATTCTCGTGGCTGACGTAGATGATTGACTATTAGGTTGAGTGCGGATACTAATTTTTTTCGTTGTTCTTGCATGGAGGTCCTCTGGAAAAGTGGCTGGACCTCTGGATAACGCCGGAAGAGTTCTTCATAGAAACGCTCTGCCAAGGCCTCGGCCTGTGGTATCAGGGCAGAAAAGCTTTTCTCTATCACGGTGGCATCTGGACTTGATATCTTATGGTGATTAGCGGTAGTGTTCATATTCATGTCGAAGATCCTTGTGTATCGTGTGAGTGTCGGTTATTTTCAACCGTGCCAGGCAAGGTCTGAGAAGATCTGTTCGAGGACCTTACGCAAGGGACAGTGGCGTATACTTTCTGGCGCCTTCTGCATGTTGTGTCCTGGTTTCACCGATTTGTGACCGGACACGGTGGTCACGATTATCATTGCATGGCGATGTACAGTGTTTTTCATGAATGTGTCCCTATGGTTCGACTTGCGCGTTCATCCATGGTTGGTATGACAGATACATCCAGGAGCCTGTCGATGTCCAGGATGATGACCATCTGCTCGTCCACGGTCGCCAATCCCTTGATAAATTCGACGTCGATACCACCGAAATCAGGGGCAGGTTTCATTTCTTCGATGGATATGTTGTAGACATCGGAGACGGCATCTACGACGATTCCCATTGTTCGTTCACGATCTTCACCTGATATCTTAAGAACGATGACCACGGTAGTCGGTCCATAAGGGGCTGCCTCCATTCCAAAACGCTGGCGCAGATCGATGATGGGTACGATGGCACCGCGCAGGTTGATGACGCCCTTGATGTAGGGAGGAGTATTGGGGATGGGAGTGGTCTTGTCCCACCCCTTGATCTCCTGGACGCGCAAGATATCCACGCCGTACTCTTCCTCCGCGAGCATGAAGGTAAGGAATTGGTACGTATGGATGCTATCGCTCTTGTTTGTGTCCAGTTCTACGAGTTCGGGTGCGCTGCTCATGTCGATCTCCTCTCGCTGCTCATGCCACCGCGCGGATGGATTTAGATTCGTCGATCTCACCCTGCTGGCGGGCCAGGTGCACCAGGCCTTCGACGTCCAGGATCAGGGCTACCGTGCCGTCACCGAGGATGGTGGCGCCGGAGATGCCGGCGACCCGCTGGAAATTGGTCTCCAGGCTCTTGATCACCACCTGCTGCTGGCCCAGCAGTTCGTCCACGTAGAGCGCCGCTTTGTGGCCGCTGCCCTCGATCACCACCAGCAGGCCGTTGCTCAGCGATCGAGGTGCGCTTCCGAGGTTGAAGATACGGTGGGAACACAGGATGGGGATGAATTCGTCCCGCAACTTGTAGAGCTGAGGCCGGCCGGCGATGGAATTGACATATTCAGGCTTGATCTGCAGGGACTCGACGATGGATACCAGCGGAATGATGAAGGTCTCGTCACCAATCTTGACTAATTGCCCGTCTAGAATGGCCAGAGTCAATGGGAGACGGATGGAAAATGTAGTTCCCTGACCATGCCGTGAGTTTACTTCGACGTTGCCGCCTAGTTCTCGAATGTTTCGGCGCACGACGTCCATGCCCACGCCGCGCCCAGAAACGTCACTGACCGTATCCGCGGTGGAAAATCCGGGTTGAAAGATCAACTCGTAGATCTTGTCGTCCGGCAACTGTGCCTCTTCCTCCACCAGTCCCTTCTCCTTGGCCTTGCGCAGAATCTTGTCCCGATCGAAACCGGCGCCGTCGTCGCTGATCTCGATGACGATGTTGCCACCCTTGTGGTAGGCATGCAGGAGCACAGTGCCCGCCTCAGGTTTGCCGGCGGCGAGCCGTGCTTCAGGCGGCTCGATGCCATGGTCGATGGAGTTGCGGATCAGATGTACCAGCGGATCGCCGATCTTCTCCATTACCGTCTTGTCTAATTCGGTCTGTTCGCCCGACATCTCCAGATGGACCTTCTTGCCCAGTTGCTGGCTGAGGTCGTGGACCATGCGCGGGAAGCGGCTGAAGACGAAGCTGATGGGCAGCATGCGGATTCGCATCACGCTTTCCTGTAGCTCGCGCGTATTGCGTTCCAGCAGCGCCAGGCCCTCGCGCAGTTTCTCCAGGCGGTTGACATCGAAGTCCTCGAAACCGCCGTCGAGATTGCCCATCATGGACTGGGTGATGACCAGCTCACCCACCATGTTGATGAGATGGTCGATCTTGTCGATGCTGACCCGGATGGAGCCGCTGTCCTTGGCGGCGGTCTTGCGTGGTTGTGCCGCGGTGCCATCGCTCGCCGGCTTGCCGCCCGTGTACTCTTTCCTGGCTTCGGATTTACGCTCTGCTGCAGCCGGTTGCGGAGTCAGCGGGTGGATGTCCAGCTCGCAGTCGTCCTCCACCCATTCGAAGATCTCCCGAATCGCCGCTTCGTCCAACGGTCCGCCCAATCGCATGCGCCAGGACAGGTAACAGCGCTCTGGCTCCATCTGGTCCAGCGGCGGCAGGGCGCTGTCGTTCACCTGGACTTTCAGTGCTCCCAACTGTTCCAGTTCCCGGATCAGGCGTGCGGGATCATTGCCGGTCTGTAGCAGATGCGCACGCGGTTTGAAGACGATCTCCCAGGTCTGCGGTTGTCCCTTCACGCCGTCTCCGTTTTGAACCGGTGTGGCGCTGACATCCTGCACAGCAGTGGCTTGCCCCAGCAGGGTCTCCATCTGTGCCTGAATCTCGCGTGCCTGTTCCATGTCTGCTGTTTTGCCATCACGAAGTGCAGCGATCGTTTCGCGCAGACAGTCCACGGCCTTGAGGAGGACGTCCACCGTGGCCCGATCGGCGGTCCGGCGACCATCCCGCATCTCGTCGAGCAGTGTTTCCATCGCATGGGTAAAGGTGGCTACCTCGTTGAAGCCGAAGGTGGCGCTACCGCCCTTGATGGAGTGTGCCGCGCGAAATATGGCGTTGATGGTCTCTGGGTCTGTTCGGTCATCGAGTTCTAAGAGCCCTGACTCCATGATATCCAGGCCTTCGAAGCTCTCCTCGAAGAAGGTCTGATGGAACTGGCTGACGTCGATGGACATGGCTCGATCTCGCGCAGATACTCAACCAAGCACTTTGTTGATAGTGGCCAAGAGTTGGTCAGGATTGAAAGGTTTCACCAGCCAACCGGTTGCACCGGCTTCCTTGCCCTGTTGTTTTTTTTCAGGTGCTGACTCCGTAGTGAGCAGCAAGATGGGAGTGAACTTGTAACTGGGTAGAGCGCGCAATTCACGGATCAAGGTAATGCCATCCATGCGCGGCATGTTGACGTCGGTGATCACCAGATTGACCGCTTTGCTTTTGGCGAGATCAAGAGCCTTTTGTCCATCTTCAGCTTCGATCACTTCATGTCCCGCGCTCTTGAGAGCAAAGCTGACCATCTGGCGCATGGAAGCTGAATCATCGACTGCAAGTATGCTTGCCATTGCATGCCTCCTTTACGTGGCTGATGCTGCTGCTGGTTGTACGGGAGGGAGGTCCAGTTGTTCGGCCAGTCCCAGTCGCGCCGCCGCCTCCCGCAATGACGGAGGGACCTCTTGCCACTCGAAGGGAATGTTGTGATCCCTGCAGTACCGGACGAAAGCCGCCAGCAGTTGAACGCCCGCGGTGTCGATGCGGTCCGGGTCCGAGGCATCGAGAAGGATGGGCCCGGCTCCGGCGCAGATTTCCAGCATCCGCTCGCGCAGTTCAGCAACGCTGGCGATGTGGAGTGACGAGCCACAGTGCAACACCTTCGCCGGACTGTCGCCGTCGTTCTCGTAAAACCGTTGAGATTGTTCCGACATGGTGCCTTGTCCCCTCCTGTACAGATGAAGCATCCTGTCTGGCGCTATCGGCTCTATCGTCTTTTTACAAGCGAACTTTAGCAGTGTCTGATTTCACCTCCCTGTGGTGCACGGATCGTGTGCTACGATTGAGAATGGGTACAAAGTTCCGTTTGTTATCGACAACGGCGCCTAGAAGTTCGCGGACCCTGGGCGGGGAAGTATGGAGGTAGGAGGGGTTGCGAGAATGATCCTGATGTGGGTGTCTCAGGATCAGACCTTGCCGAGAGGGGTCCCTCGATTCGAAACGGTGACCCGCCCCTGTCTGTCGTAAGCGAGCCTTTCGGAGCCTAGCTGACCACGCAAGAGTTCCATGGCCTGTTCTACCTGGCGCTTGCGGGTCTGAATAATGCGCCCATTAATTTCATTGAGGCGCTGGCAGGATTGCAGGATGTGTAGCAATTGGCGCCACAGGGTGTTGGCCCGCGGGTCACCGGCCAGTAAGGCCTCCATACCTGCCTCGTCCTCGCCGACGCCTGCCTGCCGCAGTGCTGCGAGACGTTGCTGGTCAAAGGTTTCTAGGGCGGAGATTCGTTCTTTTTTGTCTTCGGTCAGCCGCAGGAAGCCGTCCAGGTCGTCTGCGATGAGCGCCTCATGTTCGCGCTCCAAGTTCTCCAGCAATCTGCGCGCAGCTTCCACGCCTGTCTGCAATGTCTGTGCGAAGGGAAGAGTCATGAAAAGTGGGGGGGTTGGTCCGGTCAGAGGACCTCGTTCAGGTTCCATTCGAGGGCGATCATTTTTTCAGCCACCCGCTCGGGATCGATGTCATAACGTCCTTCCGCAAGGGCCTGGCGAATTTCCTGCACCCGCTGGGTATCGATCCCGGAGGATTCTTGAATCTGGCCGTCTAGGGCTTGGAGCAAGGCGGCGGTGTCGGTCAAACTGACTTGGTCGCTGGATCCGGTTTCCGGCCGCTGGTCACCCGCCGTCTGGTGCCCTTCCTTCGACGGTGGTGTGACCTTGCTCCGGGTTGCACCTGTCTGGTTGGGTGAATGGCTGTTGATTTCGATGGACATGATCGTTCTCCTCAACCTCGTCAAAAGTTATCGGCAAGGCGCCAAGTTTCATTATCTCCCAGATTGTCTTCTAGAGTCGTTTGTTTTCCAGAATGCTATCCCGGGCATCGCTCACAAGGGTACCTTGATCGTGCCGGCCGCGATGATCTCTCCTTCCACGATACGGCGGCTGCTGAGATTCCGCACCTTGATGATTTCTCCAGCAGCACCGTCCATCATGGCCTGTCCCTTCATGCGCACCTCGAAGCCTCCACTGGTGGCCAGAATGATGACCTCTTGTCCCCGGCGGACCAGCTTGGGACGGTCGAGGATCTCGGGGTTCACCACCTTGCCCGCCGGCAGGGATTGGCGCAGGATCTTGCCTACCAGGCGCTCCTGATCGGTAAAATACCCCCGCCGCAGGGTGGTCAGATCGAATTCCCGGTATTCCAGGTCCGAGGCCGTGATGCGGCTGCCGCGCGGCAGGGGATGGCGGGTCACCAGGACCCGCCCGCGAACACCGATTCGCGCAGGCACGTATACCGTCCAAGGCTTGGCATCCGCCCCACTCTCTGGACAGCGGACGCCGATGGTGGTCCCGCCACGCAGCCGGCTGCCGGGCGGCAGGAAGGCCTGCAGGGATTGGCGGCATCGGGGTAGGCGCAGGCGCGGATCCAGGCGGCCCACAGTGACTTGGAGTGTACCACCCACTGGTGGGGATTGGGTTTCCACGAACACCTGCACGGCTTGTTGGATGCTCTGCAAAGGCTGAAAATCGCGGGCAAAGGCACCACTCGCGCTTGCCAGCAGCCCCAGGAGCAGGCCTGCTGCCAAGTTCCGGGCCTTGATTGGCCAGGCGATCGCCGGATCGCTTAGCATCTTTGTCCTTCCTCCTGCCAGTTTACAAGAGTTTATACAAAAAACATGCCATATACCCGTGAACTTGGATGCTTCTGAAAAACAGGCAAGATCCTAGTCACTCGCGGGGGGGCTAAAAGGTCCAGAAATTTCTTAAGGATTCGAGTGAGCAGGTCGATAAGATCGACAGTGAAGCCATGGGGCAGGCAATTCAAGCCGAGGCTGGGGGCAGAGAGCGTGCGAGATCCCGAAACGTTCAAGATCTTTTTCAGGGGGGGCCATGTCTAGCGTAATGGACGGCGTCAATCGGTTGACGCAGCTCGCCGGTCACAACCGGCTGGAACTCTTGATGTTCCATCTGGGGGACGAGCAGTGCTTCGGCATCAACGTGTTCAAGGTGCAAGAAGTTATCCATTGTCCGCCCCTTACACGTGTGCCACAGTCCCACCTTGCGGTGCGTGGTATCGCCGATATCCGGGGTCGGACCATTCCCGTGCTCGACCTGGCGCGTGTGCTGGGCAAGGAAGGCCCTGCCGATCCGTGCGAGGGGTTTGTTATCGTCACTGAATACAACAATTCCGTGTTGGGTTACCTAGTGAGCGCGGTGGATCGCATCATCAACATGAACTGGGAAGAAATCCTGCCACCGCCCGCGGGCATGGGCCAGGCTTGTTATTTCACCGCCGTAACACGGGTGGACGACAAGTTTGTCGGCATCATCGACGTGGAGAAGATTCTGGCTGACATCATGCCCACGCCCATGGACATTTCCGACGGCCTGGCCGGCAATGCTCACCGTTTGGGCCTGCAGGACATGTTCATCCTGGTGGTGGATGATTCAGGAGTGGCTCGCAAGCAGATTGCGCGGCCGTTGGAGCAGATGAATATCGAGTACGTGCTGGCCAAGAATGGACGTGAGGCCTTGGAACAGTTGCAGGAGTGGGCGGAGGAAGAGGGCAAGATCGAGAAGATCATCATGATCATCTCCGATATCGAGATGCCGGAGATGGACGGTTACACCCTCACCGCCGAGATTCGGAAAGACAACCGGCTTGCGGGCCTCTATGTATTGCTGCACAGTTCCTTGAGCGGGGTCTTCAACAAGGCAATGGTGGAAAAGGTAGGGGCCAATCATTTCATTGCCAAATACGATCCGGAGCTATTGACAGGGACCGTGTTGAAACGCATCGAAGAATTGGGGCTGGAATTGGGAGCAGAAGCGCAATCGCAATCGTGAGGGAGACCCCAGGCGGCAAGATTTGCCGCCCCGGATATCCGGTGGTTTACAGCAGGCTAGACACCGGAGCGGAGGATGGTGGAACGGAATGAGACCAGCCAGCAAGATGAACAGTACACAGCCCCGTAAACAGAGCCAGATCCCGCAGGAAGACTATGCGGTCATCCGTGATTTTCTCGAACGCAGTTGTGGCATCGTCCTCGGAGATCACAAGCACTATCTCATCAACAGCCGCCTGAATCGTATCGTCCAAGAAGAAGGCATGGCTTCCCTGAGCGAGCTGGCCAGGCGGCTGGCGAAGGGTAGCGATGTTCGCTTGCAGGATCGCGTTATCGATGCCATGACTACCAACGAGACCTCCTGGTTCCGGGACGGCTATCCTTTCGAAATCCTGCGCACGCTCATTCTGCCGGAGCTTGCGGACAAACGGGTCAGAGGGGCCCGTATCTGGTCGGCCGCTTGCTCCTCTGGCCAGGAGCCTTATTCCATCAGTATCGTCATCGAAGAATTCTTGCGCGCCAGGCCGGGGGCTCTGCCGGACATTCAGGTGGTGGCCACCGATATCTCTTCCACTGTGCTGGCCGAAGCCGAGGCCGGCCGTTTCGACGACATGACGCTGAGCCGCGGCATCACCGAGGAGATAAAACAGCGTTATTTCGAACGTGACGGCAATTGCTGGCGCATCAAGGCTTCCGTGCGCCGGCGCGTGGCGTTCAAGAAGCTCAATCTCACACAAAGCTTCGTCGGTTTGGGACGCTTCCACTGCATATTTTGTCGCAATGTTTTGATCTACTTCTCCCACGACGTCAAGCGCGATATCCTGCGACGCTTGGCCGAATCTCTACATTCGGGGGGCTATCTTTTTCTAGGCAGCTCGGAGGCCGTGACCGGACACGCGGATCGTTTCGAGACCGTGCGCCAGCCCGTCGGCCATGTGTTTCGCAAGCTGTGCTGAGAAAAAGACAACCGTAGCCGTTCAGATCGCATGCGGCCGGACTTTGCCGGGCGGCAAGACCGGGTCTGCCATGCCTCTCCGCCCTTTCCCCTCAGGCGATTGATTCTCTAGTAGTTTTTAGTCTGGCATAAGCCTTGCTATGTAAGCCGCAGGTTGAACGGGTATGCGGGAGCGGCATTCATGAATATCGACAAGGCATTTGGGGTTCACGCCCTGGCGCTGCAATTACGATCCAGAAGAGCACAGATTTTAGCGGCCAATCTCGCCAATGCGGACACACCCCGCTACCAGGCCCGGGACCTGGACTTCAAGGCCACACTGGAGGCGGCGGTTGGGAAAGAAAACACCACCTTGCGTACCACCCATCCCCGGCATCTGGGAAGCGGTGGGACGTCCCCCGCTCAGGCACAGATCCGGGTGCGCACCGCGGTGCAGGCTTCCGCAGATGGCAATACCGTTGATACTCAACGTGAACAGGCAGCCTTTGCCGAGAACGCCGTGCAGTATCAGGCCAGCCTCACTTTCTTGAATGGCAAGATCAAATCTCTGTTGACCGCCATCAAGGGAGAATAGTCATGTCGCTGTTCGCCATTTTCGACATCGCCGGTTCCGCCATGAGCGCCCAGAGCGTGCGCCTCAACACCACCGCCAGCAATCTGGCCAACAGCGAGGTGGTGAGCGGCAGCGAGCAACAGGCCTACCGGGCGCGCCAGCCGGTCTTCGCCACCGTTCTCGACCACATGAACCGAGAGGTGGCCGGGGTGCGGGTGACACGCATCGTCGAGGATTCCAGTCCGGTGCACAAGGAATACGCGCCAGACAACCCTATGGCCGACGAGGAGGGCTACATCTACAAGCCCAACGTCAACGTAGTGGAAGAGATGGCCAACATGATCTCCGCCTCGCGTGCCTATCAGAACAGCGTGGAGGTGTTGAACACCTCCAAACAGTTGTTGCTTAACACCCTGCGCCTGGGGCAGTGAGCGGGCGCGGGGAAGGAGTCGCACCATGAGCCACATCGATACCACGGTCTTGGAAGGGCTCAATTTGCGGCGCGCCGGCGAGCGACGTCAGGAACGGGACAAGCTGGGACAGGATGAGTTTCTCAAGCTCATGACCGCCCAGCTCAACAACCAGGATCCCTTGAAACCCATGCAGAGCGGTGAATTCTTCACCCAGATCGCCCAGTTCAGTTCCGTGGCCGGCATGCAGGAGCTGCAGGACAGCTTCAAACAAGTGGCCTCGGCCATGTTTTCCAGCCAGGTACTCCAGGCCTCGGCCATGATCGGCCGCTCGGTACTAGTGCCCGGCCAGCGGGTGGCCCTGGAAGGGGGCAAGGAGGTGACGGGCATGGTGGAACTGGACGCGAGCACGCCCAGTCTCCAGGTGTCGGTCTACGATACCGCCGGGCAACTGGTGCGGCGCCTGGATCTGGGCCAACAATCGGCCGGCGAGGTGACCTTCCAGTGGGATGGCCGCAACGACAAGGGTGAGGCATTGCCGGACGGCGAATATTTCCTGCGCGCCGAGGCGCAATACGACGGCGGCTTCGAGGGCCTGCAGACCTATGTCACGGCCCGGGTGGAGAGCGTGGCCGTGGGCGCCGGCGGGCAGGGCGTCACCCTCAATCTGGCCGGCCGGGATCCCGTGGGCCTGGCCGGTATCAAACGGGTCATGTAACCAGAACAGCATCATCCGAGGAGGAGCAGCATGCCATTTCGAACAGCGCTGAGCGGTCTCAATGCGGCATCCGCGGAACTGCGGGTGATCGGCAACAACGTGGCCAATGCCAGCACCAACGGCTTCAAGAAATCGCGGGTGGAGTTCGCCGATATCTTTACCTCCGCCAATCTGGGGGCCTCGGCCAATGCCATCGGCAGCGGTGTGCGCGTGGCGGAGATCTCCCAGCAATTCTCCCAGGGCAACATCACGTTCACCGACAACAATCTGGATCTGGCCATCAGCGGCCAGGGATTCTTCCGCCTCAATGACAACGGGGTCATCGTCTACAGTCGGGCCGGGGCCTTCGGCGTGGACCGCGATGGTTATCTGGTCAATCCCCAGGACCAGCGGCTCACGGGCTTCCTCGCCGACAGCGCCGGCAACATCACCGGCGCCCTGGGGGACATCCAACTGGACACCTCGGACATCTCTCCCCGGGCCACCACGCTGGTGAATTTGGGACTCAACCTGGACGCCTCGGCGGACATCCCCGCCGCGCCGGTGACCACTTCCGCCATCACCCTGGGTGCCACCGGCGGCAGTCCGGTGCTGGACACCGACGATTCGCCCATCACCACGGGGGCCTTCACCATGGTGGACACCTACGGCCAGCAGGTGAACGGCGCCCAGCTCCAGTTCTCTTATCTCGGTGGCAACGACTGGGATGTGACCATCATCGGTGCCGGCGGGACCGTGAGTACCGCCACCATGACCGTGGGCACCACCAGCACCGTGACCCTGGACTGGGATCCGGACGGCGCCGGCGCCCAGGAGAGTACGCCCATCACCATCGACGTGAGCACCGTGGGGCAGGCCAGCGGCGGCGGCAATACCGACGTCACCGCCAGTGCCAACGGTTCGGTGCAGGGGGTGTTCGACGTGGCCGATGCCTCCACCTACAACAATTCCACCTCCCTGACCGTCTACGACTCCCAGGGCGATGCCCACCTGGCCACGTTCTACTACCGCAAGACGGGCGTGCCCAACCAGTGGGAGACCTATTTCTATTTCGACGGCAAGCGCATCGACGGTGCCCAGAGCAACGGCTCGGACCTGCTGGAGTTCTCCCCCGACGGCAGCCTGTCGGCCATCAACGGCGTGGCCACGCCGCCGTCGTATTACGTCACCAGCCCATTCAACCCCGGCGGGGGGGCGGCCAGCATGATCCTGACCTTCGACTATTCCGCCATCACCCAGTACGGTGGTGGTTTCAATGTCAACTCCCTGCGCCAAGATGGCTATGCCACCGGCCGCCTGAGCGGTATCGACATCGACGACACCGGGGTGATCCTGGCCCGTTTCACCAACGGCCAGTCCCGTACCCTGGCCCAGATCGCATTGGCCAATTTCAGCAATCCCCAGGGACTCACCCAGCTGGGCGATCTCAACTGGGCGGAGAGTTATGCCTCGGGGGCGGCGCTGGTGGGCGTGCCCGGTAGCTCCAGCCTGGGGCTCATCGAGTCGGGGGCCGTGGAGGGTTCCAACGTGGATCTCACCGAACAACTGGTGAGCATGATCACCGCCCAGCGCAACTTCCAGGCCAACGCCCAGGTGATCTCCACCGCCGACACCATCACCCAGGCCATCATCAACATCCGCTGATGAGGTCTGACTAGATGGATCGCCTGCTCTACGTCGCCATGTCCGGGGCCAAGCAGACCATGCTGGCCCAGGCGGTGAACACCAACAACCTGGTGAACGCCGGCACCACCGGTTTTCGCGAGGACCTGGCCCTGTTCCAGAGCCTGCCGCTGCAGGGCGGCCTGCTGCCCACGCGGGTCTATGCCCAGGCCCAGCACAAGGGCGTGAACCTGACACCGGGGCCGACGGTGGAGACGGGGCGCGATCTGGACGTGGCCGTGCAGGGCCGGGGCTGGATCGCCGTCCAGGATGCGCAGGGGCGCGAGGCCTATACCCGGGCCGGCAATCTCAAGGTCACCGCCCTGGGTGCCCTGGTGACCGCCGAAGGCCTGCCGGTGCTGGGCAACAGCGGCGCCCCCATCGCCATTCCACCCGCCGCCAAGGTGGAGATCGGCCGCGACGGTACGGTCTCCGTCTTGCCGCCGGGCCAGACGCCCCAGTCGCTGGTGGTGGTGGACCGCATCAAGCTGGTGGATCCGGAGGAGAGCCGCCTCTACAAGGCGCCGGATGGTTTGATCCGCCTGCGCGACGGCGACTATGCCGAGCCTGCCGCCGGGGTGACCCTGCGCCCGGGCAGCCTGGAGCTGAGCAACGTCAACATGGTGGAGGCCATGGTGAACATGATCGCCCTGGCCCGGCAGTTCGAGATGAATGTCAAGCTCATGAACATCGCCAAGGAAAACGACAGCGCTTCCGCCCAGTTGATGCGCATCGGTTGACGTGAACGACGGTACCAGATCGGAGACGAAGAGGGGAATGCAGCAATGAGCCAAGCCTTGTGGATCGCCAAGACCGGACTGGAGGCCATGCAAATGCGCATGGCCGTCATCACCAACAACCTGGCCAATGTCAACACCGCGGGCTACAAGCGCGGCCGCCCGGTGTTCGCCGATCTGCTCTACCAGAACGTGCGCCAGGTGGGGGCCCAGTCGGCGCAGAACGCCCTGCTGCCCACGGGACTCAGCCTGGGCACCGGCGTCAAGACCGTGGCCACGGAAAAGGTCTTCACCCAGGGCAACATCGTGGAAACGGCCAATCCCCTGGACATCGCCATCCAGGGCAAGGGTTTCTTTCAGATCCTCATGCCCGACGGCACCATCGCTTACAGCCGCAACGGCAGTTTCCATCTCAACGAGACCGGACAACTGGTGACTTCCAGCGGCCTGGTGGTGCAGCCGGCCATCACCATTCCTCCCGATGCCCAGAACATCACCATCGGCTACGACGGCACGGTGAGCGTCACCTTGCCGGGATCCACCACCCCCAGCCAAGTGGGCACCATCCAGTTGGCGGACTTCGTCAATCCCAGCGGCCTGCAACCCATCGGTGACAATCTCTATCTGGAGTCGGCCGCCAGCGGTACTCCCCAGACGGGCACCGCCGGCCAGAACGGCCTGGGGACCTTGTTGCAGGGCTCCCTGGAGACCTCCAACGTCAACGTGGTGGAGTCCCTGGTGAACATGATCGAGACCCAGCGCAGCTATGAGATGGTGTCCAAGGCCATCCAGGCCACCGACCGCATGCTGGAATACGTGAACAACAACGTCTGAGGCTGAATGCGCCATGAACGGATCACTTTCCTTGCTGCTGGGCTGCGCCCTGATCCTCGTGTCGGGTTGCGCCACCCTGCAGCCGCCGGAGCCCTTGCCCCAGGTGGACTACAGCACCCTGGAGCAACGGACGCCGCCCCAGGAACCGGGGTCCATCTACCGGGCCGGCCACAGCCTGCCGCTGTTCGAGGATCTGCGGGCCCGGCGGGTGGGAGACGTGCTCACCGTGATCCTCACGGAGGAGACCAGGGCCAGCAAGAGCGCCACCACCACCATCGCCAAGGAGAACACCACCGACATCGACAATCCCACCCTCTTCGGCCTGCCCGTGACCCTGGAACGGGCCACCAAGGGCAAGCTGGGCAGCCTGGAACAGAACATCGCCGCCAGCCGCGAATTCAGCGGCAGCGGCAAGAGCGATCAGAGCAACCGCCTCGATGGCAGCATCCAGGTGGTGGTGGTGGAGGAGCTGCCCAACCGTTACCTGCGCATCGCCGGTGAGAAGGTGCTCTCCATCAACCAGGGGGATGAGCGGGTACGCATCACCGGCATCGTTCGGCCCGAGGATATCCGCGTGGACAACACGGTGCTTTCCACGCGCGTGGCCAACGCCCGCATCACCTACCGGGGTACCGGAGTGCTGGCGGATTCCAACGACATGGGCTGGTTGGGCAAGCTTTTCAACAGCAAGTGGTTCCCGTTTTGAGAGCTGAGCACTTCGCCGAGGGAGGAAACAGGGAATGACCGATTCGAGTATGTTCAAGAAGGCGGCATGGTGGGGGCTGGTGCTGCTGCTCGCATCGGGTGCCGCCCAAGGCGAGCGCATCAAGGATCTCGCCACGGTGGCCGGCGTGCGCAGCAACCAACTGGTGGGTTACGGGCTGGTGGTGGGGCTGGACGGCACCGGCGACCAGACCACACAAGTGCCCTTCGTCACCCAGTCCCTGCGCAACATGCTCACCCAGTACGGGATCGTCCTGCCGGAGAACGCCAATCCACAGTTGAAGAACGTGGCCGGCGTGGTGGTGCACGCCGAGCTGCCCCCCTTCGCCAAGCCGGGGCAGACCATCGACGTCACCGTGTCTTCCATCGGCAATTCCAAGAGCCTGCGCGGCGGCAGCCTGCTCATGACCCCACTGCGCGGCGCCGACGGGCAGGTATACGCCCTGGCCCAGGGCAACCTCGTGGTGGGGGGATTCGGCGCCGAAGGCGGGGACGGCTCGCGCATCAGTATCAACATCCCCAGTGTGGGGCGAATCCCCAACGGCGCCATCGTCGAGCGCAGTGCCCCGACTCCCTTGGGGGACGAGGATTCCATCGTCTTCAATCTGCACAACCCGGATTTCACCACCGCCAAACGCATCGCCGATGCCATCAATACCGCCATCGGCATGGGTACGGCCTATCCGGTGGATGCCAGCTCGGTGCGGGTCAATGCCCCACGCGCCCGAGGCCAGAGGGTGGCCTTCCTGTCCCTGGTAGAGAATCTCACCCTGGAACCGGGCGCCGCCTCCGCGCGGGTGATCGTCAATTCACGTACCGGCACCGTGGTGATCGGACAGCACGTGCGGGTGACGGCCGCGGCCGTGGCCCACGGCAGCCTCACCGTCACCATCACCGAGCGCCAGCAGGTGAGCCAGCCCGGCGCATTGTCCGGCGGCAGCACGGTGGTGGTGCCCAATTCCACCATCGAGGTGCAACAGGAACAGAATCGCATGTTCCTGTTCGAACCGGGCGTGTCGCTGAACGAGATCGTGCGGGCCGTCAATCAGGTGGGCGCCGCCCCCGGGGATCTGGTGGCCATCCTGGAGGCCCTCAAGGAGGCAGGAGCCCTGCGCGCCGAACTCATCGTCATCTGATCATGATCACCGCCGCAGCATTTTCCCCCGCCGATCTGAACGGTCCCGACCTGGCCGCCCTGCGGCGCCGGGCCCGCGACGATTCGCCCGAGGCCCTGCGCGCCGCGGCGGTGGAGTTCGAGGCCCTGTTCATGCAGATGATGCTGCAGAGCATGCGCGAGGCGCGGCTGGGGGAGGGCATCTTCGACAACGACCAGACACGCCTCTACCAGGAGATGTTCGATCAGCGGATCGCCCGGCAGCTGGCGCGCCAGGGCATGGGCCTGGCGGAACTGTTGGTACGCCAGTTGGGGCGGGAGGGGCAGGTCTCCACTGAGAGCACCGCCCCGGCCCAGACCCGCGCGGCCGGAGAGGTGGATTTTCGTTCGCCGGCGGAATTCGTCGCCCGCCTGCGCGAGTCGGCACGAGCGGCCGCGCAGCGCCTGGGCGTATCCCCCCAGGTGTTGCTGGCGCAGGCCGCCCTGGAGAGCGGCTGGGGGCGCCGCATCCCCCGCGATGCCGCCGGCGGCAGCAGCCACAACCTGTTCGGCATCAAGGCCGGCCCCGACTGGACGGGTCCCAAGGTCGCCGCCCAGACCTTGGAGTTTCGGGACGGCCTCGCCCAGCGGGAGCGGGCCTGGTTCCGTGCCTACGGCACGTTTGCTGAAAGTTTCGAGGATTATGCCGATTTCATATTGGGAAATCCCCGCTATGCGCCCGCCCTGGCGCGTGCCGGTGATCCTGCCGCCTATGTGCGGGCCCTGCAGGAGGCGGGCTATGCCACCGACCCCCACTATGCGGAGAAAGTGACCGCACTCCTGCAGCGGCAGGTCATCGCGGCTTTGGGAGTGGATGCACCTGTGGGAAGTTGAAGGGGATCTTCCTGAAAGAATCCCCGCTCTCCTAAAGGCAGAGTGGGAAGACAAAAGCCCCTCTCCCTTTGGGAGAGGGGTTGGGGTGAGGGTGCCTAGCACCGAATCACACGAGGACGACACGACATGGGTTTGCTGAACACCGGGATCACGGCCTTGCTCGCCAACCAGCGGGCCCTGTCCGTGACCGCGCAGAACATCGCCAACGTCAACACCGAGGGCTACAGCCGCCAGCGAGTGGATTTCAGCAGCCGCGCGCCCCAACCCCTGGGCGAAGGCTTCATCGGGCGCGGCGTCTACGTCAGCGGGATCGAACGCGTCTACGACGAGTTCATCACCCAGCAGATCCGTACCAATACGGCGGGCTATACCCAGGCCCAGGAGTTCTACGCCCTGGCCAGCCAGGTGGACAACCTGCTGGCCGATCCCCAGGCCGGCCTGTTGCCGGCGCTGAGCAATTTCTTCGATGCCCTGCAATCCTTGGCCGACGATCCTTCCTCCAATGCCGCCCGCCAGGTGTTGCTCAGCGAGGCCGCCAGCCTGGAGGACCGGTTCAAGTTCCTCGACCAGCGCCTGCGTTCCCAGCAGGAGAGCGTCAATGCGGGATTGCGCAATCTGGTACAAGAGGTGAACAGTATCACCGCGGCCCTGGCCAATCTCAACCGCGACATCAACCTGGCCCTGGCCAACGGCACCGGGCCGCCCAACGATCTGCTGGACCAGCGCGACGCCCTCATCACCAAGCTTTCGGAATACGTCGCCGTCACCACCGTGCCCCAGGACGATGGCTCGTTGAACGTCTTCGTCGGCAACGGCCAGGCGGTGGTGGCCGGAACCGAATCGCGCCCGCTCGGCACCATTCCCAACGCCTTCGATCCCGAGCGGCTGGAGGTGGCCTACACTGTTGCGGTGGAACCCGTCACCATCTCCGATCAGTTGACGGGCGGGCGCCTGGGTGCCCTGCTGGAGTTCCGCAGCCAGGTGCTGGAGCCGGCGCGCAATTCCCTGGGGCTCATCGCCGTCGGGCTCACCAGCATGATCAACGCCCAGCATCGCCTGGGCATGGATCTGAACGGCGATCTGGGCGAGGACTTCTTCGTTCCCATCGACACAGATACTACTTCGTCCATCGCCCAGGCTCTCGCCAGTCGCAACAACGACGGCAATGCCCAAATCCTGGTGACCTTCGCCGATGCCTCCCAGGCCATGCCCAGCGACTACCGCCTGGAACGCAACGGCGATCGGTATACCCTGACCCGCCTCAGCGACGGAACCACCACCCTGCTGCAGGATTTTCCTTCCGGCACGGAAGTGGTGGACGGGCTCTCGCTCACGCTCACCGCCGGCACCATGGCCGACGGTGACAGCTTTCTCATCCGCCCCCTGCGCAACGGCGCGCGCGCATTCGCCCTGGCGATCGCCGATCCGGCCAAGGTGGCGGCGGCCGTGCCGGTGCGCACGCGCACCGATCTCGCCAACACCGGTGACGGCAGCATCGACGGCGGCGTACTCGTGGATCGGGATGTCTATGTGCCGGGCAGTTACACCGTCTACACGGGCAAGACCACCGCTGCCCGGGCAGACGGTGGACTCAGCGCCGGCGTTTTCACCGAAGTCGTTGGAACCGACAACGCCTTGCAGTATCAATTGCTCATCAACGGTACCGTGGTCTACACCCAGAACGAGGGAGACGCCCCGCTGGCCGACCTCGACGCCCTGGCGGCGGCCATCAACGACGATGCCGCCACCACCGGCGTGCGCGCCTACGTGGACGGCGGCGCCGGCCGATTGATGCTGGTCAACGATCCAGCCACCTCTCTGCCCGTCACGGTGACGGAACGCCTGGTGGATCTCAACGATCCGCCCCTGCCGCTAGATGCGGGCGACGCCTTCAGCGGTTATTTCGGCGCCAACCTGACCGGGGCCGCCAGCAGCAGCACCCTGGACTTCGATGTCGAGGCCGACGCCTATCTCGTCCAGGACGGGGGTGGCAATACGGTGACCAGCGGAGACTACAACCCCGGCACCCAGATCGTCTTCAACGGCATCGGTGTGACCCTGGACGGCAGCCCCAACTCCGGCGATCGCTTCACCGTGGAACCGAATACAGGCGGGGTGGGGGACAACCGCAACGTGCTGGCGCTGGCTGCCTTGCAGACCCAGCTCGCGCTGGAGGGCGGCAGCGCCACCCTGGAACAGAGCTACAGCCGTTTCGTGGTCTCCGTGGGCACCCTGACCCGGCAGGCGGCCATCAACAGCGAGGCCCAGGACGGCCTGTTGAGTCAGGCCATCCAGGCACGTGAGGCCAAGTCCGGGGTGAACCTGGACGAGGAGGCGGCGAACATGTTGCGCTACCAGCAGGCCTATGCCGCCGCGGCCCGGGTCATCGCCGCCGCCGACGACATGTTCCAGTCCCTGCTCGACGTGGTGAGGCGCTGAGCCATGCGGATCTCCACCGGACAGATTCATCAGGCGGCGCTCAAGGCCTTGCTGGACCAGCAGGCCGCGCTGGCCAAGACCCAGCAACAAGTGGCCACGGGCAAGCGCATCCTGGTGCCGGCGGACGATCCGGCGGCCTCGGCCGAGATCCTGGGCCTGGAACAGTCCTATCGCATCACCAGCCAGTATCAGAAAAACATCGCCTTGGTGCGCAACCGCCTGAACCAGGAGGAGAACACCCTGGCCAGCATCACCAATCTCCTCAACCGGGTGCGGGAGCTGGCCAATCAGGGCAACAATTCCACCCTCACCAACATCGACCGGGGTGCGCTGGCCGTGGAGGTGCGCCAGGCCCTCAAGGAACTGTTCGATCTGGCCAATACCCGCGATGCCAGCGGCGAATATCTCTTCGCCGGCATGCAGAGCCGGGTGCAGCCTTTCACCGTGGATGCAGCCGGCAATTACACCTACAACGGCGACGAAGGCCAGCGTTTCATCCAGATCGGTCCCACCCGCCAGGTGGCCGCCGGTGACCCGGGAATCGAGGTCTTTCAGGGGGCGCGTGCCGGCAACGGCGTCTTCACGGTGCAGGACGACCCGGCCAACACCGGTACCGGCATCATCGACCCCGGCAGCGTGCTGGATGCCGCGGCCTACGACGGCGATACTTACACCTTGAGCTTCCCGCTGCGCACCGAGGCCGGCGCCGCGCTCACCTTCAACGATGCCGGCGGCAACGACACCTTGAGCTACAGCCTGCAGATCAACGGGGTCACGGTCTATTCCGTGGACGAGAACGGCACGCCGGCCAGCACCCTGGAAGAGCTGGCGGCGCAGATCAACGACGATGCGGCCGCCACCGGCGTGCGCGCCCTGGTGCTGGACGGGACGCTGTTCCTGCTCACTGACTCGCCCACCTCGGACCCCATCACGATCACCGAGACCCTTTCCGGCGCCAGTGACGGCGACGCCGACACGGCCACCGGATACTTCGGCGCCAGCCTGAGCGGCGCCAGCAACCCCACGGTCACGCTGGAGTTGGGGCCCGCGGATGCGGACTACTACGTGGTGGAAGACCGCGCGGGCAACGTGGAGGCGAGCGGGCTCTATGAAGAATATGCCGCCATCACCTTCAACGGCATCACTACCAATGTGCACGGGACGCCGCGCACCGGCGACCGCTTCACCATCGCCCCCAGTCCGCGGCGCGATCTCTTTTCCATGGTGCGCGACCTGGCAGAGACCCTGGAGAAAGGGGTGGGGGCCCAGGCCTCCATCGCGGGTTATAGCAATGCCATCAACCGCTTCCTGGCCGACATCGACCAGGCCATGGAGAACATCAACGCCGTACGCGCCCGGGTGGGGGCCCGCCTCAACGCCGTGGACTCCCAGGAGGAACTCAACACCAGTTACCTGCTGAACATGGAAGAGGCCAAGTCCAAGCTCCAGGACCTGGACTATGCCAGCGCCATCAGCCGTCTCAACCAGCAGATGCTCACTCTGGAAGCGGCCCAGAAGTCCTTCCTGCGCATTCAGAACCTGTCCCTTTTCAGCTACATCTGATGATGCCCGCCATCGGCAAGCCGGAACACAAGGAGTGATCGCGTGACTGCACAAAGATCTAGGAGAGATCCGCGCGTTCTCTCGAAAATGCTCCAGCAAGCCCTGCAGGAAGGGCGCAGGGAGGCGGCCTGGACGTTGGCGAAGGAACTGCTGGCGATTTCTCCGCGGGACATCAATGCACGCTTCGCACTGGGAACCCTTGCCTACCAGGAGCGCGATTTTGCGGGTGCTGCAGAATTATTGCAATCCGTAGTCGAGGAGGCACCCCATTTCATCAGCGCCCGGCTCAATCTGGGATCGGCCCTGCAGGAGTTGGGGCGTTTGCCGGAGGCCGAGGCACAATACCAGGCCATACTCGAATCGAATCCGAATCATCCAATGGCCTTGAACAATCTCGGCCGCCTGCACCATGCATGTGGCGATTTGATCGAGGCACGCGGTTACCTGGAACGGTCGCTCGCCGTCGATGAAAGTCACTGGTTGCCCTGGTTCAATCTGGGCAGCGTGCTTTCCGCGCTAGGAGAGAGCGAGCAGGCACAGCGGTGCTATTTGTCAGCGCTGGCCAAGCATCCTGCGCCAGAGGTCTATGCTGCCCTGGTCAGTTCATTCAAAAAATCCGGTGCATTCGCAAAGGCACTGCAGATGGCACATGAATCGCTCGAGAAGTGCGGCATAACGGACGCCACGTTGAGCAATCTTGGTACGTTGATCGAAGCCTGCGAATGGAAGAAAGTTGCAGAAATCTTGCCGCATTTGATGGACTTGATTTTTTCTGGATCATGTCGAACGCCTTATATTCAAGGCGCTTTGCTTTCTCTGAACACCCGTCCGGATGTGGATCCTGAGACCCGGTTGCGGGTTCACCAACAGTGGGGAAGGCAGATTCGGCGTAACGTCACGCCCTTCGTGCACCATCCCAAATCTCTGTCTCTTCCAGAAAAATTGCGAATCGGCTATGTGTCGCCGGATTTTCGCGAGCATTCCGTCGGTCTGTTTCTCCAGCACGTATTGCCCGCGCACGACCGTGACCGTTTCGAGATCGTCTGCTATTCGCGGGCGCGCGAAGAAGATGAGATGACCCGGTCGTTCCGCGACTCGGGATGCAGGTACGTGGATGCCAGCAGGCTCACCATGCAGGCACTGGCGCAGCACATCGAGGCGGACGGCATCCATGTCCTGGTGGATCTGGCCGGTCATACGGAAGACAGCGCCTTGGAGGCCTTTGCCTGGCGACCCGCGCCGGTGCAGATCACGTGGTTGGGTTATCCGGCGACGACGGGTCTGGAGGAGATGGACTACCGGATCACGGACCGTTACGCGGACGGGCCGGACACCGAGGGCTATTACACCGAGGAATTGTTGTACCTGCCGCAATCCTTCCTTTGCTTCGGCGCCTTCCAGGAGCGCCCGCGCCGGGAGACGCCCCCCTGCACGGACAAGGGTTACATCACCTTCGGCTCCTTCAATGACACGCGCAAGTTGACGCCGGAGGTGGTGCGCGTTTGGAGCGCTATTTTGTCGCGCGTGCCGAACAGCCGCCTGGTGATCAAGGCCCGCCTGGCGGGGGAGGTGGTGGTGCAGGCGCACGTGCGCGAGGAATTCGCCCGCCACGGGATCGAGGCCGAGCGGGTGGAGATGCGGGGGTTCATGGCGTCGCGGGAGGCGCATCTGGACAGTTACGACGAGATCGACATCGCCCTGGATACGTTTCCCTACAACGGGACGACGACCACCTGCGAGGCCTTGTGGATGGGTGTGCCGGTGGTGACGCTGGTGGGCCGCGTGCATGCGCAGCGGGTGGGTTATTCGATTTTGAAGAACATCGGGGTGGAGGAGACGATTGCGGAGACGGAGGAGGCGTACGTCGAGCAGGCGGTAGCCCTGGCGCGGGACTGGTGGCGGCTGGGTGAGCTGCGCCGTGAGGTGGCGTCGGCCATCCGCGGTTCCATCCTCTGTGACCCGGAGCGTTTCACCCGACAACTGGAAGAATTGTATCTGGAAGCCTGGCGGCGCAAGGTCGGCGATTCGGAGGAGGGAGCGCGCGAATCCCGGAAAGATGAAGCATCGAGTGAGTACTACTATCTGAAAGAATTGGATCTCTACGTGCCCGCCACAGGACGGGCGCCGAGCCGATGCAATGCAGTCATCCGACTTTCACAGGAGCAGCAGGATGCGTTGCGAGATGAGGGGCGCCTGCTTCCGGAACTGCCCGCCGTGATCGAGGCGCCACAGGTGCAGCCCGGTGCCTGGGTGGAGCGCCTGCAGAACCTGCCCTACGCCCGCCGCCTGTCATCGCAATGGCTGGCCTGGATGGAGCGCGAACAGGCGTCCGCGCCCTGGTTGTTGCACCAGCAGGCACTGGACTGCCACGCGCAGTCGTTTGTGCAGCCACCGGCCGGCCGCTATCGGTTTTGCCTCTACGCCTATCGAATCCTGTTTCAACTGTTGAGCCGGCATGCCACCCCCGCAAGACTACAGACCTTCATTCGCCTGGCCCTGGCCGTGGGCGAGTACGAAACGGCCAGCAAAGCCCTGGCCGAGATGCGGAAACTCCTGGATCAGGGAGACATGGACCTTTCCGAACCGTTTCTGACGGTCACGCCCGAATTGGAGAGTGTCGATCCTGGTGAGGATTGGACGGCGTGGTTGTGCAAAGGACTAACAAACGTTCAAGTAATATTGCCCTCTACATCTCCAAATCATATCGAATATGTAGGAGATGGTCCTGGAAACGGGAATCGTGAAAACATGCCTGCGGCAAGGCATATACGCATGTTGCACAACCTGGCGAGAACAGGAGGTACACTCATCTCCAAATGTCTCGGTTGCATGGAAAATGTCGTTCTGTTGAGCGAGATCCATCCGAAGGCCAGCGAACTATTCAATCCTATCAGTCAAGCGATCGACTGGTCCGGCCTGTTCGATGGCGAGGACTCGCGCGAACTTCGGTCGAAGCGGCTCAACTTTGTGCAACAGATAGACTTGATCGAGGAACGGTGCCGTGAACGAGGGAAGTACCTGGTGATCCGTGATTGGTCGCATTACGATTTCATGGCCGTGCCGTTTACCACAAACCCCACCTATGAATTCACGACTGCGAACGTATTACAGTACAGTGGTCTATTCGTTCTGTCTCGCATGGCCATCGTACGGCACCCGATCGATCAGTGGTTGAGCCTGATGCGGCTCAGTGTGCTCAAAGGCAGGTTGGATTTGCGGGATTTTCTGCAGGGATACCGGCGCTATGCGGAATTTTGCTGCAAGATGGATTTCCTGCGCTATGAGGATTTCATTTCGCGCCCTGAAGAAAGTATGAAATCGCTGTGCAACGTGCTTGATATCCCCTATGATGGCGAATTCATCAACAAATGGCACTTGAATCGATGTGTCACCGGGGATGTGGACTCCGAGCGAGGGGGCTATGAAATCAAGAAGATGCCGAGAAGGGAGATCTCCGAAGAGTTGATGAAACGCTTCGAACACGATCGGGATTATCAGGCCATCCTCGATATGCTGGGTTATGAGCATCCTGAGTAATCTCGCCTCTTGAATGGCACTAAGTTAAGCCCGTGACTTCTTTGTGTGCCCATATTTCTCGATTTCTACTCGTGCTTGCTGCCGAGGTCGATCCAACTGCCGATGGGGCTTGGGCCTGCGTTTGACCGCCCGTGGCTCGATCCTTCCGGGGCGATCGGCCACCCGTATCTGGGCAATGAGCACCAACAAGGTGGTTGTGTCTT
>WFNO01000118.1 GCA_015488555.1 Gammaproteobacteria bacterium | reverse complement strand
CCAGTTCTTCTGGACCTACAAGTCGCCCTACTGGGCCGGTGAATTCCTGGAATGTTGGTGTAAGAAGACCATGCGCTCGAAGATCGAACCGATGAAGAAAGTGGCGAGGATGTTGCGCAGGCATCGACCGCTGCTGATGAACTGGTTTCGCGCCAAGGGGCAGCTTTCCAGCGGCGTGGTGGAGGGTTTCAATGCCAAGGCAAAACTGACAGTCAGAAAAGCCTTTGGTTTTCGAACCTATCACGCTATGGAAATCGCTTTGTATCATACACTTGGCGCCTTGCCTGAACCGGAATCTACCCATAGATTCTGCTAACGAGGCCGTTTCTTCATGGGTTGGCCCCAGGCGGTGCCCTGCCGCGGAGTCGCGTGCGATCTTTCCCCGCATGGGATGCAATTTTATGGCGGTCAGAAACTGGTTCCCTACCAGGTTATCAAGATCGAGGATAATGGGCTCCTGGCCATCGCGCGCGTCCGCTATTGCGTGTCGGGCGTGTTCTGCGGCAAGACCGGTTATCGAGTGGGAGTGGAGTTTCTCACCGTGTCTTTCTCCGAAGGCCGGGGGCGATTGTTTTCTGCCAGGGTCTGAATCCGCTCCCGAGTCCGACCAGCATAACGAGTAGACAGGTGTGTATGGGCGCGTAGCCCGTCCAGGCTCGTTTTATGAATTTTCAGATCACCCGCTTTCTTGGTTGTGCCGTTTTGTTTTCGCTGCGAGTTCGGTGATAAAACGTGTGCCGCCCATCGGAATGATGCAATTCTTTGTTCTGCGAATGAAATGTATCGTTTGTCTTGACTGACCGAGAATGAGTCGCATTTGTCACTGGCCCCGTTCGAGGGTGAAGAAGAGGTCGCCGCTTGCGGATTGGTTGCTGCTTTGGGCTTCCAGGGTGAGGTGTTCGCTGAGGCGGTAGCGCAGCAGCAGGGTGTTGAGTTGTTCCATCATGCCCCAGCCGTAGCCCACGTAGAGTCGCGGTGAGAGGTAGGTGCCCAGCCGGAGTCGGATCTCGCCGCTGTCCTGCTCCGTTTCCACGGTCATTTCCTCCAGTCCCAGGCGTTCCCCCAAGCGCTTGCCCAAGCGCGAGGCGCCTCCCACGCCCAGTGCCGTGGCTGCGGCCGCGAGTCGCTCTTGATCGCTGCGGTCGTCCCGCCCCGGCGGGCGCCCCAGCACGAGATAGGCGAGGGCATCGCTCTCGCTCATGGGAGGATTGGAGAAGATGCGTACCAGTGGCTGGATGGCATCGCCGCTGATCTGCAGGCCCACGGTGACCTCGCGCACCCGGCGCACCGCCCGGATGTCCAAGCCGGGATTGTCGATGGGACCGCCGACGAACACCAGCCGCCCGCGTTCGATGCGCAGGTCCTGCCCGTAGGCCCGATAACGGCCCTCCAGGATCTGCAATTCCCCGGTAGCCGTGGTCAGCCGTCCCGGCAGCTCCAGGATCACCACGTTGCCGGCCAGCCGGGCCCGAAGGCCGAAGCCCTCGAAGCGCACCTCCTGTCCCAGCTCGAATCGCACGATCCCGGTGAAGGAGGGCAGCGTGGTTTCCCGTGCCGGTGTGCGGCTGGTGCGCGGCTGCCCGGGCGCCTTTCTGGACACTGGGGGGGTGGCGATCACCACGTCGGGGGAAGGGCGCAGGGAGGTGGTGAGGCGGCGCGGCTTGATGCGCGCGCGCGGCATGCGCACGGTGCCGGTGAGCAGGGCCTGCCGGGCGTCCAGTTGCAGTTCCAGATCCGGCGACACCTGGATCCGATATTCCGGCGTGTCGCCGAGCAGGAAATCCTGTCCCTGGAGGCGGGCCGCCAGCCGCCAATCTTTCCGCGCCGGCAGAAAGGTGCCGTTCAGTTCCAGGCGCCCCGGCCCGGAGACCACGCTGCCCCGGTAATGCAGGGTGCGCCCGCGGTTGCGGACCTCGAGCTGCAAGGCTCGGGGGGTGATGCCCAGGGCGGGCAAGCGGAATTGGCCGTCGCGCAGGGTGAGGGCCAGATGGTATCGGGGTTGCTCCAGGCTGCCTTCTAGCTCGAGTCGGGTCTCGAGCCTGCCGCCGGGTGCTTCGATCTCGGGGAGCAGAAGGGTGACGAAGCGCAGTTCCTGCAATCGCAGCTCAGCGTGTCCGGCGAGGCGCTGGTCCGCGGGTTCCAGGGCCGGCACGGGCAGTTCGAATCGCGCCGTGAGCCGGCCCAGCTCCGCGGGGGTGGTGGGAACTGCATCAGGGGTTGCATCAGGGGCTGCATTCCGGCCGGTGAACTCACCGGCCAGGCGTACGTCTCCGGCCAGCCGCACCCGACCCTCGTGCAGGCGGGCGCGCAATTGCAGTTCGCGCAGCTGCAGCGGCAAGGGTTCACCGCGCGGCAGCACCAGTCGCAGGCGTGTGTCCCGGCCCTGCAATTCCAGATGTCCCGCCGCCACCTGCCGGCCCTTGCCCTGCACGGTTGCGGTGAACGAGACCGCACCCGCCAGATCCAGCAGCGGCAGATCCGATCCGGACAGCAGCCCGAACGGCAGTTGGCGCCGCAACCAGTCCAGGGGCAGGGCTTCGCCGCGGGCGCCGGCCTGCCAGGCCCCCCCGCGGCGCCAGTGCCCCCGCAGGCACAGGCGGCGCCGGTCGCTGTGCAGGCACCAGCGGGGCAGGGTCACGGCGTGACTGCCGAGGCGCAGGGGCGCCGACGTCTCGCCGGCCTGCCAGACCAGGCCGGCGGCCGCCAGGCGCAGGAAGGGCAGGCGGCCCTGCCAGAGCGATTGCGCCCAGCGGCCTTGCAGGCGGGCCAGCAACTGCATCGTGGCACCGTCCAGCCACAGATCCAAGGTGTGCTCCGCGGGCGTCCCCCGGCCGGTGAGGGCGAGTTGGCGCAGGTGTCCGGGCGGGCCGGTCACCTCCAGGGCCTGCAGGGAAAGGTTGCTGTCCCGGCGCTCGGGACGCCAGCGCAGGCGGCCCTGTACATGGCCTGCGCGGTAGTCCGCCACTTGCAGGGCCGCTCCGGACAGGTCCACCTCCAAGGCGGGCCGGCGCCAGGGACCACTCGCCTGGGCGCGCAGGGCGAGTCGGCCTCCGGCGCCGGGCACGATGTCCTCCAGGTGAGGGATGTCCAGCAGCGCGCTCAGCGCCAGCCGCCCTGCCGCGCCTGTTTCCACGCTGCCCGCGAGGACCAGCCAGGCGGGTTCCGCTCCCGCGCGCGATGGGGCGGCCGGGGAAGACTGTCGCGGCGCTTCAATGCGCAGGATCAGGGGTTCTATCTGGAGTATGGCGGGGCGCCCGCTCGGCGTGTCGGTTCCGCTTGCCCGCCATCGCAAGGTGCCGCGGCCCCACAGGGGACGATCCCGCAGCGTGCCGCCGAGTTCGTGGAGGATGAGGGTGGCGCTGCCGGTGCGTCCCGGTATGCCCTTGCCTTGGGACGCAACCGCCAGGGTCAGGCGTCCCGGCCATTGGGGCCAGAGGCGGCCGGGGTCCACCCCCTGCGCCTGCAGCGAGAGTTCCCAGGCGAGATCGCGGCCGGGCTGGTCCTGCCAGTGCATCCGGCCCGTGCCGGAGACTCGTCCGTTCAATACCCGCACATTCAGTCGCTCGAGTCGCAAGGAACGGTCCGCAAGGCGGGCCTGGGCGCTGAAGCGGGGGATCTCCAGGCTGGGTTGTGGGCCGGATTGCGGGTTGGATTGCGGGTCGGATTGCGAGTCGCCGGGCGCAGGCACGGCCAGTGCACCGTCCAGGTGGATGCGCAAGTCCTGCCGTGTGCCTTGCAATCGGTAATCACCGGCCGCCGAGCGCAGCCGGGGCCGGCCGGCGAGGGGCCAGGACAGGTTTTGCCAGTGGCCGCGCAGGTCCACGGCCAGGGGGTTATGGCGGAGTTCGCCGCTGGAGGTGAGCAGGGTTCCGCTGCCGGGCAGGCGCAATTCCAGGGTTTTGATCTGCAGCTGCTCCCCGTTACCCGCAGCCTGCAGGTGGGCCCGGAAGCGTTGTTCCTGCACGATACCTTGCAGCCGGCCCTGCAAGGTATAGGCCTGAAGGCGTCCCCGGCTCTCCACCTGCCCGCCGATCCGTCCCGCCATCCAGCCGGCCCGCACGGCGGCGGGATTCAAGGCTTCCCATTCCAGGCGGGCCTGCCAGGCGGGATCGGTGAGGAGGGTGTGGAGGGTGGCCTGCAGGCGGCCGCGCCAGGGGCGCAGGAGTTCCTGTTGCAGCTGCAGGCGCTGCAGGTCACCGTTCATTTCCAGAGTACCCTCGAAAGCGGCCAGGTCCGTAGGGGTGGCGGAGAAGCGCAGTGCCAGGTGCAGGGGATAATCCCCCCGGGTTTGTACCCGGCCGCGGAGGCGGGCATCGAGCCGGGGCGCCTGCACGTGCAGGTTTCGCAGATTCAGGGTCTGCTTGCGATAGCGGGCGCTGGCAGTGACGCGCGTAAGCCGCCATTCCTGCCATTCCCCTTCGGCCTTGGAGGGTGTGTCTGTTGCCACCGCCGCGGTGCGGATGCGCAGGTCGTGCAGCTCGAAGTGGGTGAGTTCCACGGCCACCGGCAATGCCAGTGGTGGTGGTCCTGTTACCGGCGCACTCGAAGGCCGCTCCGCCCTGCGGGCGGTCACGACCACGCCCGTCGATTCCAGGCGGCGAATGGCCAGAGTGCCCGCCAGCAGGCGGGACGGCCGCCAGTCCAACTCCAGGCGCTCGCAGGCGAGTCGCAAGTCCCCGTCTTCGTAGCGCAGTCCGTCGAGTTGCAATGGACCGGCGAGGCGGCCGCCCACCGACTCGATGGTGAGCCGTCCCGGCAGCAGGGCGCCGCCGGTCTCCAGCACCCAGCGCAGGGCGGCAGTGCTGTAGAGCAACCAGGCGCCGGCCGCCAGAGGCAGGGCGAGAGCGAGGATCAGTACTGCTAGCAGTCGCTTGCGGGCCAGCGGCTTCATGGTTTCGCTTCCGGTTCAGGTCCGCGGCACCTGGTCTCGGTCGAGCAGTGCGGCCGGCCGCGGGCGAATGAAGCGGGCGTCTCGAGCCGTTTTTTCATGCCATGTGTAATGCCGGTGTCGCCATCGGGTGATTGGCCGTCAGAGTTCGGGACCGAAGACGACGTGCAGGCGCAGGTCGATGCCGGCGCGGCTGACGGCCTCGGCCAGGTCGATGCGCAGGGGTCCCAGGGGCGACAACCAGCGTACCCCGATGCCGGCACCCTGTTCCAGGGTGAAGTCGTTCCAATGGTCGAAGGCATTGCCGGTATCCCAGAAGACCGCCAGGCTCCATTTCTCCTGCAGGCGCAGGTCGTATTCGGCGCTGGCCGTGAACAGGTGGCGGCCGCCGGTGCGCACGCCCTGGGCGTCCACCGGGCTCAGGGCCTGAAAGCCGTAGCCGCGCACGCTGTTGTCGCCGCCGGCGAAACGGCGCAGGGCGGGAGGCAGGCGCGCGAATTCCCCGCCGAAGGTGGCGGCCGCCTCGACCCGCAGGAGCAGGCGGTCCCCGCGCCGCCAAGCGGGCCGGATGCCCTTGACGGCCACATGCGGCTGCAGGAAGGAGGTGGCGGAGCCCAGGGCCGTGCTGGCGCCGCGCAAGGAGAAGAAGAAACGGGAGCCGCGGGTGATACGCCGGGCTTCCTGGCGACCGCGGATCCGCTCCAGGGTCAGTTCCGGTAGCAGAAAGTAACTCACGCCGCTCGTCTCGCCGACAAAGAAATCGTCCCGACGGTAGCGCAGGCGCAAGGCCTCGGTCCAGAAGCGGCCGCGACCGACGCTGCGCCCGAGGTCGAGTATCAAACTCCGTTCCTCGCGGTCGGCATCCGGGTGCTCGTTGGCCACGGTGGCGTTCACCGCCCATTTGTCCCGCCGGGGATTGCGATAGGGGGCCAGATAACTGGCGCTGAATCGCTCCCGGATGGCGGAGGCATGGAGCTGCAGGCGCAGGCGGTGGCCGCGGCGGTTGAGCCGGCGATCGAGATACTCCAGGCTGCCCCGCGGCCCGGTGTCCGTGCCATAGCCCAGACCGGCGCGGTAACGATGCCGCGGCCGCGGCTCCAGGAGGATGCGGACGGGGATGCGGTGATCCCGGGCCGCTTCGCGCTGGGGCACGATTTCCACGCGCGAGAAATAATCGGTGCCGTAGAGCACGTTCTGCAATTCGGTCAGGCGGCGCAGGGAGAAGGGCTCGCCCGGGCGGATGCCGGCGTAACGGACCAGGAAGGCACGCTCCAGCACCGTGTCGTCGAAGAGCAATGGCCCGAAGTGGTAGCGGGGGCCCGTGTCCAGGAGCAGCCGGATGTCCGCGGCGTGCTCTTGCGGAAAGACGCGGATCTCGTGTTCCAGAAACCGGGCGTCGAGATAGCCCCGGTCCATGGCCAGGCGCAACAGGTTGCGCTTGCCCTTCTCGTAGCGTTCGTCGCGCAGGCGTTCTCCTTGCTGCAAGGGGAACGCTTGTAGGACTCGGGTGAGGGCGGGATCCTGGGCGCCTGCCCCGGTCAGATCCAATTGCAGCTTGCGCACCCGCACCGGTTCGCCGGGTTCGATGTGATAGTGGGCTCGCCAGAGGTCGTCGTCCCGGCGTTCCAGGCGCGTGCGGATCTGTGGCTGGTAGTAGCCCAGGGCGCGCAGGGCGCGGCGGATCTCGGCCGCGGCCTTGGCATGGAGCTCACGCAGGCGGGGCAGGCTGAGTCTCTCGCCTGTCACCGCGGTGATGCCCAGGGTGCCGCGCATCAGGGTCTCGAGATCGCGGGGCAGGCCTTCGAGACGGACCTCCACCCGTACCCCCGCCGTGTCTTCGGGAGGAGGGGGGCCAGAGGAGGAGGCGTCAGGCGCAAGCACATTCCCCGTGTCGGTTTCGGCAGCGATCGCTAGCATGCTTTCCAGGTGGCAGGCACAGAGGAGGGCCAGAACCCAGGGGCCTAACCGCCTCAGAGGCTTCATATGCAGGCGGTGAACGGTGCCGGGTCGCGTCTGTTCACTGCTCGGGCTCGGCCGTGCGGCCGTAAAACGTAAGAGTAAGGAACACCGGGGCACGGCGGATTCCAGTGACAGCGAAGCGGGCACGGGATCGTGTCAGGGCTTCGAGGAGGATGCTCTTGATGATCGAGGCATCTGCAGGCGGTCATAAGCGCTCATGGTGACAGGGTGGGGCATGGATCGACGGATCGAAATGCTCATGGGGACGTATCAGACATTTCTCGACAACTTGCTAGGTTAGCATGGGGTCCGTTCCAGCCAAAGCAGTCTCAAAGAGGTTCTGACCTCATGGATAGGGTTCGCGTAATGTGGGGCGGGATGGTGCCGCATTGGAGTGGAAAGGAGAAAAGGCTTCAGGCTTGCAGTCGCGGCCGTCAGGCCGTTTAATGAGCGACAGATCGGGATGTTGGTCGCCGGCCACTCACTACGCTAACGGTGCGGTCGGGCCCGGGAAAACTACAAAGCGGAGCATGTGATGACGAGAATCTTGCTGAGTATGATGATTGGGGTTCTGTTGCTGATGGCTCAGGTCCAGGCCGGTATCCTGATCGAATTTCGTTCGGACGAGGAAGGGACCAGTACCGTACGCCTGCAGGGGGACTGGGCCCGTTTGGAGAGTGCCGGGGAGCAGGCTTATCTCCTCATGGATTTGAAGCAGGGCAAGGGTTATGTGGTTTCCCCCGAAGAGCAGAGCGTTTTGGTGCTGGATTTCCGGGCACCACCTGGAGGCGGGCTTTCGGCGAGGTACAAGCTACCGCCGGTGCGCGCCATCAAGGAAGGCCGCGGGCCGCGAATCGCTGGTTATTCCACCACCCGTTACCGCATTGCCGCGCGCAGTGGTTATTGTTTTATCGATTATATCGCGCGTGATTTGCTGGAAGAGCCGGGCATGCGCCGTTTCCTGGCACTCATGGCCTTGGTGGCAGAGTTCGGTGATCCCTTGGGGGACCAGTTGCCGAGCCAGCAGGCGGAACAGGAAAGGGATACCTGTGAGCTAGCGGAATTGGTGATGAGCAAGCGTTATTCCCGTCTCGGCGTGCCCCTGCGCAGTATTCGCCTCGACGGTACGGTGACACACGAGATTACCCACTTGGACACGAAAACTACCTTCCCTGTACATCTGTTCCGCCTGCCGGAGGGCTACGAGCACATTACCGTGGAGGAGATGATGCAGATGATGCGCCGGGCCATGGAAGCCATGAATCACGATGAGGAAAGCGGTATGCCGCCCAGTATAGGTTCTGGGGTAGGTTCTGGAATGGGTTCCGGTACGGATCCAGGCATGGAGTCCCTCTCGCCGGAAGACGCGGCGCAGCGGCGGGCCCTGGAACGGCGCATCCAGCGTGAGATGCAGGAGATGGAAACCGAGGTCCGCAAGATGGAACAGCAAATCCAGGAACAGTTGCAGCGATTGCGGGAGCGCCAGGAGGCGCAGGATGCTCCCTAATCAGGTGTAGGGATCAAGTGTAGGGATCAGGTGTGAGCAATTCGAAGTGCTGCGGCGATGGGAGGATACAATAGACTTCGAGGGAGGTTTGCATGTCAGAGATGGCAAGACGATTCCTGATGGCGGGAGCTGCCTTGGCGGCGCTGGCAGTGGTGGCCGGAGCTTTGGGAGCACATGCCTTGCAGGAGATCCTAGCCGGCCGCCAGAGTACCTACGACACGGCCGTGCGCTATCACTTTCTGCACGCCCTGGGTTTGATGCTGGTGGCCCTGTTCCTGGATCGCCTGTCTTCTTCCCGCTTGGTGGCCGCGGCGGGCTGGTCCATGGGTGTCGGCGTTTTGCTCTTCTCCGGTGCCCTCTATCTGTTGGCCTTGACGGGACAAGGTTGGTTGGGGGCTGTCGCTCCTTTCGGTGGTCTGGCCTATATCGCCGGCTGGTTGCTGTTGGCTGTGGCAGCCGTACGGGGGTGAGAGGCCATGCCCTGCCGGCGCTTGTTTTGTTACGGTACGCTGGTTTACCCGCAAGTGATGGCTCGTATCACGGGGCGCTGGTGGGTACCCGTACCGGTACGGCTTCCTGACTATGCGGCTTACCATCTGCGTGGTGTGCCCTATCCCGGCCTGGTGGCAGAGGCAGGGGCGCAGACGGAAGGCGTCCTCTATGAGGACCTGACCCGCCATCACCTGCGCTTGCTGGACCGTTACGAAGGGGCATGGTACCGGCGCCGACTGGTTCGGCTGGCGGACGGCGGCCGAGCCTGGGCCTATGTGCTGGCACCGTCCGCGCGCCATCGTCTGGAGACCCGGCGCTGGGAACCCGATATTGCGGTGCGTAAGGGTTTGCCGGCGCGCTGGTTGGCGCACCTATACCCGGACACCCGTTCCTGCGGGTGGCCCCGTGTCGGCGCAGTGACCACGGCCGTTATCGCGGCCATGATCGCAGTGAGGCAGGCCGCGCGCTACAGATGAATCATAGGAGAGTTACAGGGCCGAATTAGGGGCTGCAGACTGCGGGAGAACAAGGGGGAGTGGGAGTATGCAGGAAGAGCGATTGGATCTGGAAGGATTGCGGTGGCGCCTGTTACAGCGCCGGGAGGAATTGCAAGCTCGCCTATTGATGCTTTCATAAATGGTGAACATTTCACAAAGGCAACTCGGCCTGTTTCCAGAACGCGGTCACCAGTGTTGGCCGGCGCTGCATGGACCTGAGCCTGCGCCGTGCATAGTTACTCAATTCACCAATGTTCCTGGGACAGAAATTG
>WFNO01000117.1 GCA_015488555.1 Gammaproteobacteria bacterium | reverse complement strand
GGGTTTTCGTTCTGGCAGGTGCGAAGCGCCTCCAGTTTCACCAGGTAATCGCGCAGCCGCCGCAGTTCGTGCTGGCAAATGCTGGAGGCGAGGTTCAGTTCCAGACGTTGCCGCTCGAAGCGCAGGAACAACGGCCGCACGACCGGCGGTAGCCTGGCCAATACCCGCTGGCCCTGATCGGTGGTGGTGAGCTCGAAGAAGGTCTGACCGCGTCCATCGTTGCCGGTCGCACGCCAGCGCAGATTGAAGTAGCCGCCATGATGGTGCACCACCAGGTGGGCAACCCGCGGGGAGCGGAAGGTCGCCTGGAACTCCTGCGCGAGGTTGCGCATGTGTGACTCGATCTCCGCCTGTCTTCGCTCCAGTTCCCGCATACGAACCCGAGCGCCCCCCTTACCCTTAAAGGGCAATAAAGGGCCTTTTGTGTCCGCTCGTATCACTTTCGATTTCCCCGCTGCTATCTACTCGTCATGGGTTTCCTGCGTGTCGCCGGTAGCGCGAGCAGAGAGGAAGCCTTTGCTCACTGGCGCAGCCGACGTTGACTGATTCCGGATTTCCGGGGCGTGGCGGGCTCGGCGCGTGCCGTCGAGAACTTCCTGCGGCAGTTCCCCCATGGCGGTACGCGCCGCCTGGGCGCGCTGGTTGTCCTGGCGAACATCGTTGCGATCGACGGCGCAGTGTTTCCACTGGGTGGGAAGCAGGAAGGCGCGGCGGATCAGCCGGCCGCCTCGGTGCAGCATCTGTTCGGCGGGATCTCGGCCGAGCAGGCCGACGTGCCGGGCGGTGAGCACCGCGCAGACCAGTTCGTCGTAGTCGCCCACCAGATAGGCGCCCATGTAGCCGTAGGGGTTGGCAAACTGGAGCTGAACACGGGCCGGTTTGAGGGAGTGGGCGATGGCGATCTCCACGCCACGTATCGAGCGCAACAACTCGTCCATCTCGGTTCGCATCTTCTGGATCTCACTGCGGCCGGTTTCGAGGGCCTCATGGATTTGCAGCAGAAACCAGTCCGCGTAAGGGTCGTCCAGCATCGCCGAGACCCAGATGCGTTTCATCAGCATGCCGAAGCGGACCAGCCCGATGATGCCGGGATGCTCTCGGGATTGCCTGCGGCCGTAGACCAGACGTTGCGCCTGCCGGGTCTGGATCACCAGGCAGGCGTCGCCGCGTAGGGTGCCGGGACGATCCGCGGCGGTCTTGTAGTCCACGGCCGGGTCCGCGTTGTCGGGAAGTTCGCGGGGCGTCTGTTCGTCCGCGTTGTCTGCCGTCGTCGTTTGGGCCATAAGCGTGTTCCTCCATTGTCAGCGGATTTCGATGTGCCACGTGGCACCTGTACCGGGGTGATGGCAGTGCCATCACCCCGGTGGCTTGAATCTTTCGCGCGAATCCTCCGGTGGGCCGGTCGCAGGACTGATGGCACTGCCATCAGTCGAGTCGTTGTGCAAAGTGATGGCACTGCCATCACTCCGAGGTCCGTATGTCCGGTGGGTTGGGGGCTGCATTTCAAGCGATGGACTGATGGCACTACCATCAACCGAATCGTCGTGAGAGGTGATGGCACTGCCATCACTTGCCCCCTGTCTTGGGGATTCCCGGTCTGGGCTCGGGCGGCCAGGGTTTTCGAGCAGGGTCTGCATGTGGGCCAGTGCACGTTCGCGGCTGATCTCTTCCAGCCGCTTCAGATGGGCCTCCTGGCGACGTTGCTCCCGGGCCTTCAATCCCAGGCTCGTGAGGGTGAACGATCCTTTTCGGGCCGCCTTGCACAGTTGCGCCAGGTAGCCGATGGGGTTGTCGATGGGTTCACTCTTGCGCTTGGCAGCGAGCAGTCGGCCGGCCAGTTCGTCCAGGATGTCCTGTTGCACGGTCTCCGGCGCATTGCGCAGACAGATCCTGGCCAGACGGAGTTCGTTCTGCGACAGCGACGAGGGGAATGCGAGCGGGGTCTGCGTGTTCTCTTCGCGCGCATGCGCGTCAGACTTTTCTGGGTTCCCTGTTGTTGTAGTAGTTGTTTTTTTATTTATATAACTACAACTACTACTACGTTCCGACTTCAAATTTTGAAGTGGGTGGGACTTCAGATTTTGAAGTGGGGTGACATCAGGTGCCGACTTCAGATTTTGAAGTTGGCGGGAGGAGAAGCCGAAGAAGCGGCTCGCCTCGCCTTGCAGGGTTCGGATGGCCTCCAGGCGCCTCTGCATCGGACTGAGGTGCGCGGTGCCACCGTCGCCTTCCTGGAGATCCTCCTCGATGGTGCCCAGTACGGCGGCTGCGACCTTCCGTACCTGGGGATGGGCGTGGTTCTGTGCCTGCTCCAGAAACAGGATGTAATCCTGGTCGAGATAGAGAGTGTCGGCCAGCGGCAGGGGCTCGTCGTGAAGGGCATAGATGTTGCCACGGAAACGGCCTTGGGCGTCACGTACTCGGCGGCAAAGCGAGAGCCAACGGGTGGCACGCAGGATCGCCATGGACCGCGCGACGGTGGCCTCGGAGCCGACATTGGCGGTTTTTGCGATCTGCTTGTAGGTGGGGAAGGCGGTCGGGTGGGTTCCTGCGGCGGCGATCTTGATCACACCCCAGATGCGGGTGTCCACCGGTTGGAGCACCGGGTCCTGGAAGATCAGCCGCGGCATGGCATCGTGCCAGTTGCCGAGGAACAACAGGCCGTCGGCTGGCGCAGCGCTGCGGGTCTCGGTGGTCAGGAGCCGTTCCACGGTCGCCTGGATGAAGGCATCCAGGGCATGGATTTCAGGTCTGATCTTTCCAGTATCGCGCTCCACTCAGTTCCCCACAGGCTCATTGTTCGTTGGTCTTGAGCCGAACGACCTTGTTGTCATCGTCCGATTGCTTCGCTGGCAGGAGCCCGGTGGCTTCCCAGGATCGGATCAATGCCCATACGGTGTTCAAGGGCACGCCGGTCGCCTGCCCGACATGCAGGTAACGCGCTTCCACGGGATGGTGGGCGTTGGCCTGCCAGGCCTTCCAGACGCGTTGCTCGTCGTCTTCGGACGGCGCGGGCGGCCGCCCGATGCCGGTGCCCGTCATGCCGAGCAGCTTGCGGCGTGCGGCGTATTCGGCGTTGGTCATGCCGAAGAAGGCTCGCATCATGGCGAGCGGTGCGCGCAGGCGGATGAGTTCGTTCTGCAGGGCATCGTGACGTTTGTTGCGTTCCATGTGGTCCAGTACCCGGTCGAAGCAGGCGGGGTCCACGGAGATGTCCATGAAGTGCGTGCGCACCTGGCTGATGTGATAGAGATCGCGCAAGGTGAACCGCTCCAGGCGGGCGATCTGGTTCAGCCGAAAACCCAGGTCCAGCACCGAGTGGATGTCCCCTTCCGCCAGGGTTTCCGTGACATAGCGCAGGGTGTGGAATACCAGCTCTGCGTGTGTCGTCTTCGGCATCGTCCACCTCGCTTCCGGCACCGTTATCCGTCGGTCTGCCACAGGGCCAGTCCGCCGTCGTCATCCATCAGTTGCCGGATACGGCGGCAGGTCTGCGCCAAGGCCATCAGGTCATCGATGGTAGGCTGTGGAACCGATGGGTTGTTCAGCAATTCGTAGCCGAGCGCCTTCCAATCGGGTTCACCAACCAGCGCCAGTGCCTGGGTGTCGTTCTTCTCCAGGATCAAGTTGCGCAGCAGCAGGTCGTCGGGGATCCGCTCCATGCGTTCGGGCTGTACGCTCTCCTCGGAAAAGCTCAACAGGAGCCACCACACCCATTGGCGGTAGAGTTGGCGGAGGGCGTCTTCCTGGCCCGCGACCGGGATGATGGATTCGCGCGGAATGTCCACCAGAAACCCCATGCCGAGTTTGCCGGCGGGCGTGACGCAGTCTTCCAGATCGTGCCGCTTGGCGATCTTGAGAGCGAGCACGTAACCCCGGCCGCGCAGCGACTTCAGATCGCCGGGTCCGTCGTAAGACGGTGCGTCAGATTGATGCAGTTCCTCCTTGGCGCATTCCCTCTGGGTAGCCTGCGGCTGTCTCGTTTCGTTCCCGGCGAAATTGTCGGAGGAGGGTGTTGACGGGCGCGCTTTTGGTTCCGGGCCTTCCGATTCCGAATCGGTCTCACCGACCGGTGTCCGGCGTGGTGGATCCTCAGGCCCGGGTGTTTGCGCCTCATGTGTCGTAGTGCTCGGTGGTGTCTCTCCTGTGGCTTCTACCGTTGGGGATGGCTCGGGCCGGGGGTCTGTTGCCGGGCTTGATGTGTTCTGCTCGTTGGCGCTGTTGGCCAGGCGCGCATCGATCTCCAGCCGCACGTGTTTGAGAGAGAGGCCCGTGGCCTCGGCCATCCGGGTTTCCAGCTCCCGCTGCACCGTATCCAGTTCCCAATGCGGACCGTCATGGGCGGCCAATGCCTCGTTGAACAGCGCCTCGAACAGCTCCGGTGCCTCTTCCTGGTCGTTCCAGAAACGACGGCAGGCGGATTCAAGGCGCCGGATCCGGCGTATTTGCGGTGCCCCCATGCCGGCGCGCAGCGCCTCCGGGATGAGCGGGAGCAGCACGTCTACGGCGTAGTCCATCCGGGAGATCATGCTCTGGTCCAGCGCGTATCCCCGTTGCCTCAGCGTCTCCGCCAGTTGCCGTTGGGAGAGCTGCGCCGATTGCTCTGATTCCAGCACTTCGCGCAGTTCCCGAACGCCCAGGGCCTTGTCGATGAAGGTGAGCGCCCCGCGTGTGTCATTCTCGATCAGGTGGGCTGTGAGGACATGGGATTCGGAGACCCAGGGCCGGAACAGGCAGTGGATGCGATAAAAACGTTCGTCGTGGGTTTCTGACCACAACTCCTTGAGTATCTGCAGGCGGGTGTTACCGCCGGATTCGACTATATAAAAGGAGTCTCCCGGTCGGCGCGTGATGGTCAGCGGATTGTTGAGCCCACCCTGGGCGCGGATGGACGCCTTGATCTCGTCGTAGAGCGGGTTACGTTCCTTGCGGGGGTTGCGGTCATAGGGCTGGATGCGGTCGATCTCCAGCAGCATCTGCGTGGTGTCGAGCGGATCCGCCGGCGGCAGCTCGCGGCTTTGGCCGAAGTGACCCTCACGGAGCATCGACTGAATCTGTTCACTGGTCGGGTGCTTTCTTGCCATCAGCGTGTTTCCTTGTGTGCCGACAAGCTTTCGCGGTCGAGCTTCTTGTCCGACAAGTGCGGGAAGAGTTCAGAGACCAGGGTCATCATGGCGTCGCGGGCACTGAGTGTGGGTCCTTGCCGTTGGGGTTCCCATCGGTGCACCGGCACCCGTGCGGTGGCCGCCTCCCGGTAAGCGACAGTGTTCGGAATCACCGTGTCCAGGATGGTGATGGCGCCCTTGCTGGGACCGTAGGCCTCCCGACACAACTCCTGGGCGATGCGGCGTGCGTCGACGGTCCGGTCCATGCGGTAGATGAGTCCGCGCAACGGACCCAGCGGCGCACCGAGGAAGGCCATAGGACGCAGCCTGTCCAGCATCTGCACCGTGCCACGGGCGAACTCCCGTGCCGAGAGGATTTCCGGTGGGATCGGCGAGACCAGGAGATCTGCAGCAAGGACGGCGGAATCCTGCAGCGGGCCGACAGCGCCTTGGGTGTCCAGCAGGATGAAGTCGTAGTCCTGGTCGAAGCGGGCCAGCAAGTGCTTCAGGCGGACACGCCCATCCGGAGTGTGCAGGATCCAGTTCTGGAGCATCCCCTCCGGATCATCCGAGAGGATCAGGTCCAGACACGGGATCGTTGTGCGGCTGATGATACCCTCGACCACGCCCTCCGTGATCAGCGAGGACAAGCCGCGTTCGGCTTGTTGCTCCAGAGGGTAGTAACTGGACAACGTGGGTTGCACATCCGCATCCACGAGCAATACCTTCTGCCCGAGATCGGTCAGCAGACCACCCAGATTGGCGGTCAACGTCGTCTTGCCGACACCTCCCTTGGTGCTGGTGATGGTGATTTTCAGGGCCATGAGATCCTCCAGGGATGTGGAGAACATGCCGGCTCTGGATTTGGATGGGTTTCTTTCTCGATCAATGCCGGATTCCTCCGTTATCGGTGTTTCCGCAATCGCCACAGACCACACGCCGGCGTCCCTTGGGTTGCGGTGCCAACGGCGAACCGCACTGTGAGCACCGGTGACGGTGATAGAGCCGGCAGCCGGGACAGGCAATGCTGTTGCTGTCCACTGCAGACAGATAGGTCATGCCACAGAACTCGCACACGCATTCGTGCCATATCTCCATGGCAACAAGGCGGGGTACGAATACCGTACGAGTCAGATCGAGCAAGGGTTCGCGTACAAGCTGGATATACGCTTCAAACACATCGATCAGGATGCGGGCAGCGCTTCGCCCCGTTCGTGACAACCGCCGATGCAGCCGCCAGACGAGGGTGGCCTGCAACATGCGCACATCGCTCTCCCTGTACCAGTTATCGGTGAAGGGCATCTGTCCTGGCGGTGAGGGTGCACCGTTGTACTGCCGGTACAGGCGATTTACCGTGGTTTTTTCAAGTTGGGTGAGTTGACAGACGAGCCCTGCTCGCGCTCCGAGATGAATGAGATGGATGGCCTCCATGATTCTCGTGGCATAGCCACAAAGTTCGACATCGCAGCCGGCGCGGGCGACCCGCTCACCGCACGGTGGCGGGATCGGGAGAAACAGGGCCGAACAGACTACGGAGTTCATTCACACGTCCTCTCCTCTATGGCACCGTGATCAACGGAGCGTGTTCCATAATGGCCTCGATTTCCTCCGCGCGGCCTTCACGTACGGCGGTAAACAAACGCGACCACCACCATGCTTC
>WFNO01000116.1 GCA_015488555.1 Gammaproteobacteria bacterium | reverse complement strand
GTAACTGTTCCACAATTTATGCATTCAAAGATGCCGGACATGCCCCGTTTGAATCCTTTCTTGAGATCTCCAAGATTGGTTGGTTTCGTCAAGCTCACATCAAAATAGACATTGCCATCTTTGTACGATGAGATGAGGTATGCCTCCTTGCTTTTTTGGAGGATAGTACGAATGATGAAAGGAGAGGCATTTCACATCCACACGCAGGATTTGGGCATTTAACCGTTCGGGTCCAGAGCCAAGCGATGACGGTCAGCTCCTGCCCCTCATAGGGCTTGAGGTCAGGCCGCCCTGCCTGCGCCGTGCCACCCGGCGCGGCAGGCAGGCTGGCGGCCATCTCCTTCGTGATCTTGACCTTGGGATAGAGGTGGCCGATGCGCTTTTCCGCCTCTTCGCGCATCCAGTGGCCGTAGCGGCGCACGTCCTCGGCCAGGCCGGTGGCGCCGGGCCAATCGCCAGGAAAGAGTGAAGAGGAGTGAGGAACGAGTGGATCAACTAACCTTCTCTCTGCTTTCTTCGCATCGCTGTCAGCATGCGGCTGACTTCTTCCAGCAATCCCCGTAATGTCCTGGTTTCTTTCTCCGGAAACCATCCGATCCGTTCGCACAGGGTCAACAGGGTTTCCACTTCCGCCGCCGACCCCTGAGCAATCGCCAGAAACTGCGCCTTCTCCCGTTTCGACTCCCGCGTCCATCCCTCGGCAATGTTGGCCGGCACAGACACCGCTGCTCGCGTGATCTGTGACCTCATGCCGTAGGTCTCTTCCTTCGGCAGTCTGGGCGCCAGCTGATACACCTCTTCGGCCACCGCCATCGCTTTGTTCCAAACTTTCGTCTCCCGATAATGCATCTACATCCCCCCTCTTTTTTCTCACTCCTCTCCACTCATTTCTAAAGACGGGCGGCAGCCCGGCGAATTTCGGCGGGATCTCGATCATGGCCTTGTTGATCATTACCGCCACGGGATTAAGGTCGGAAGCCCAGGCTTCCAGCCCCAGCCGCTGCGCCTCCAGCGGAATGGCGCCGCCGCCGGCGAAGGGATCGTGAAAGGCGGGCAACTTGTCCGGATTGAACAGCTCGGCGGCTTGCGGGTGATCCTGGTTCAGTTCGCAGACCTCGCGCCAGCTCCTGCGGATCTCGGCGCGGGCGCGCTCCAGCACTTCTTCGTTGTTGGTGTTTTCCCACTTGACCAGTTCGCGGATGATGTCGAACAGTTCCTCGCGTCGCCTGGCTGCCTCTTCCTTGTTGACGCCATACTTGAACCCACCACCCTGCTGGTATCCGGGGTCGTTGACCATCTGCGCGAACAGCACTGCCCGCGCCGCCGCCAGCGGCCGCCGCGCCCACCACAGGTGCAGGGTGCTGGGATGCCCGTGGCGGATGGACTTCTCCCGCGCCGCCTCACGGTTGATGTCGTCCAACGGCAGGGCGACTTCGATGAGTTTTTTGGGGGATTTGATGTTGGTCATTGTTGTCCTATTTCCATGTGGCCGGGCGTTGTAATGTGTAACCTGAGAGGGTGGTCACCGTGTCCGGCAGTTGGTTTTGTCGCATCTTTGTCTTGCTGAGCGTGAAGGCGGCATTGGCTGCCCTTTTGAGTTCCGCGGAGTTACGACCGGGCGGCTGGGCAACGATGATCCGTTTGTCTTGGAACCGTTTTCGGATGAACTGGACCGGAGTTGTCAGATCGCTGTCGGCAGAGACGATCAAAGCCGTATCGAAGCGGTTGTCAAAGGCATCGGCCAGTAATTGGACGGCGATATTGACGTCGGTCATCTTCTCTTCGTAGTCCATCCATTGCGCCCCGCATCTGTAACATTTTCGTGGCTTTTTCAGGTAATCCCATAATGGATGTGGAAATCGTCCAGAGTGGCCAGGGCATCCAGATAGTCGGCCTGACGCTGCATATCCGCGTGATTGTTGCCCGCATTCCGGATTCGGGCGGTAAAATAATGCGTCTCGATCAGGATTTGCCCGGGCTTGAGGAGATCGGTGGCCAGAGAAACCAGGTCGAGCCAGTAGTATCGCTTCCAACCCTTGTGCTTGAGGCCGAAGTAAAGGTTGAAGCCGTCGATATAGGCGATCACCCGGGTCACGCGGGCCTCCCCGGCGAGCAAGTTTTCGCCCTCATGATCTTGACAGACAGGCCGATAATCCCAATACTATGGCACGTTAACCCCGCCGGCGAGAGCATCGTCGGCCCGACGCCTCCCTCGCGGGGGGCGTTTCTCTTTAACCCCGCCAGTGAGAGTATCGCTGGCTCGACGCCACCTCCAGTGACAAACTGGCGGTGGCGTTCTTCTTTCATGGCTGATAAATGCCCCACCGGGGAGAGCATTCCCGGCCCAACGCCCTCCTTGAGAGGGCGTTTCTATTCCTGCACGCCGAAAATGGCCGTAACAAGAAGAATCCATTTTATTCATAAGGTTGTTTCCACTGCTGTAGCCTTGGAAAGCAGATCATCCAGGCTGTAGTTGATGCTCGCGACGCCGAAATCCGGCTCAGCGCTGAAGGGGTTGCGGATGTAGTATGGCCCCTCATAGTCGTCGCCATCCACGATGACGATGGCGAGGATGAACTTGTCCGCCTGATTGAGGGCGTAGAGGATCTCGTTGCGGCTGACGGTGATGGTGGTTTGGCCGCGGGCTCTGCCCTTGACCTCGATGTGGCGGTCCGGCTTTATGGAGCCGCCTGCCTGCCGCGCCCACTCGGGTGCACTGGTTTTCAACCAGCGCCTTCCATTGGTGGTCTTGAGTTCCTTTTCTCGAAGGACGGCAGATTCTCTCGAATCATGTTCCTCGAAATAGATGACGCGAAGGGGTTTATGTTTTTTGGTCCATTCTGCTCCTTGTCCTGATAGATGCTCCTTGTAGCGTCGCGGCAGATCATCTGTCTGGCCGATGTAGTAACTTCCACCCAAGCACTCCAAGGCATAGACAAAGTATTTCCCTGGTCGCGGCGCAGGCAGGTCTGGATTGGGCTTGGGGCGGGCGGTGATGTCCCAGCCGCATTTCTCGGCGGAGACGTCCCAAACCTCATGCCCAAAGCTGCGCTCCACCTCCATAACGGCCTGCATGGCGATTTGCTCGACGCGGGAGCGTGCCTCGGCGCCTGCCTTGCCGTCAGGCAGGTCGGCGATGAAGGTCGCTTCGCCCTTGCGCTGAGCCAGAAGTCCCTGCGGAATGACCAGTGCGCCGCCGATGACCACGGGGGTGCTGGACACCACGTTTTTCATGGCCTCCAGTTCCCGCTTGCGTTGGGCCAGGCGCTCGGTGAGTTCATCCACCCGGCGGCGGGCCATTTCCGGCTGCATGCGGGGCTGCTTGCCGGCGGCGACATCCTCGCTGAGCTTGATGTAGCGATCGGACCAGTAGTTAATCTCCTTGACCAGGCGGTCGTTGACTGCCGCCAGGATCTTGTCGGCCTGGCGTTCGCGGCGGGACCTCACCTCCTGGTAGTGTTCCGGCACCAGTTTCTGGCTTGCATAGTGCAGGGCCAGGCCTTCCAGGTTTTGCTTGACCCACGGTGAGTCCAGGACATCCTCGATCAGGGCCTTGTCTGGTTCATCGATGGGCTGCAAATCGAGATGGGGTGCCCAGCCGGCAAAAGTCGTGTTGCCATGCTGATCGATGGCCACGAACTGGAGGCGGCGTGACACGGTGCGGGGGTTGTCTGCACTGCCCTCCCGCACCTCGTGGTCGATCATGAACAGGATGCGCGGCTCCGTCCCGTCGTCGCTGGGATCGACCAGAATGGCGCCCTGTTTCAGCTTGGCGCGGTGGGCCGAGAGGATCAGGTCGGTGGTGGCCTGCATCAGGGGATGGGCCGGATGGACCAGATCGGCCATGGGACGGCCAGGGATGCGGACCTTGTCCTTCTCGAAACAGATGCGCTCGTATTTCTTCAGCACGGGCGTGCGGGTCTCGCCGATGACCCGGTCGCGTTCCCGGATGGCGGCCGGCACGTGCCGGATCTCAAAACGGCCCGGCTCGCGGGGGCGCATCTCGCCCCCTAGCGACTGGAAGGCCTCGGTGAAGAAGGCGCGTAGAAAAAAGGGCTGCAGCTTGCGCGCCTCGGCCTTTTCCATCTCTTCCTTGACCGCATAGAGGTCTTCCAGCGTCATGTGCTGGTCCACCAGGGCGTTGCGGCGGATGATCTCCTTCAGGTGCTCGGTATCCAGGGCGCCCTCGATCTTCTGCTCCAGCCTGGCCTTGACCTCCGGCGACTCGCCATAGCGGATGGCCTCGATGAGCAGATCCTTGAGCGATACCCCCTCGAAGGCCTCCCCCAGGATGTCGAACACCTTGCCGCCCAGCGCCTGCTTTTCCACCTCCAGCTTCTCGAAGAGCTTCTGGAAGACCTCGCCCTCGCGGGTGCCCTTGGCCACCAGGTTCCAGAGGTGGCAGACCTCGGTCTGGCCGATGCGGTGGATGCGCCCGAAGCGCTGTTCCAGGCGATTGGGGTTCCAGGGCAGGTCGTAGTTGACCATCAAGTTGGCGTTTTGCAGGTTGACGCCTTCGCCAGCAGCGTCGGTGGCAACCAGCACCAGCACATCAGGGTTGTTGCGGAACTCCTCTTGCGCCTTGCGGCGGTCGTCGCGGTTGGTGCCCCCGTGGATGGTGATGACCGCATCGGGATTGCCGAGCATGCCGGCGATGCGACCCTTGAGGTAGTGGAGGGTGTCCTTGTGCTCGGTGAAGATGATGAGCTTGCGCCTGTCTGCGTGCCCCGCACAGGCAGGGCGGCTGCCCGAGGCGGTGTACATCTCCGGGCGATCCTGCAGGAGGTGGGAGAGCTCCTCCCACTTCTTGTCCTGCCCCGACTGCACTACGTTGAGGGCCTGTTGCTCCAGGTCCTTGAGGATCTCGATTTCGGCCTGGAGTTCGGGGATGGTCTCGGCCGCCGTGGCCTGGTCGAGTACTTGGTCAGCGTACTGTTCGTACTCCTCCGGGGTCAGTTCGTCTTCCAGCTCGTCGAAATTCTCGGGCAGCTCGATGGTTTTTCTGACAACGTATTCGCCCAGGGTTTCGGCCACGCCGTCCTGTCGGAGCTTTTCACCCCGGGCGACCAGCTTCATCTCTTCCAGCCGCGACTCCAGGCGTTTGCGGCGCCGCTTGAGCGACTGGTAGATGGCCTCGGGGCTGGAGGCAAGGCGGCGCTGGAGCTGGGTGAGCGCGAAGCCGACGGTGTTCTTCTTCTTGCCCGAGAGCTTGTCGGCCCGGTTCATCTCGTTTCGGACGTAGTCGGTCACTGCTGCATAGAGGGCCGCCTCGAGGTCGGAGAGTTCGTAGTTGGCGGTATAGGCCCGGCGTTCCGGGAACAGCGGCGTGCCATCGAACTTGAGCAGTTCTTCCTTGACCATGCGCCGCATCATGTCGGAGACATCGACCTTATGGGCGCCTTCGCGGAACTTGCCGTAGAAGCGGTCGCCGTCGAGCAGGGAGAGCCAGATCTGGAAGTCCTCTTCCTTGCCGTTGTGCGGCGTGGCGGTCATCAGCAGGAAGTGGCGGGTGATGGACCCCAGCAGCTCGCCGAGCTGGAAGCGCTTGGTCTTGTTGACCTTGTTGCCGAAGTAGCTGGCGGAGAGTTTGTGGGCCTCGTCGACGACAATCAGGTCCCACTCGGTGGCCTTGAGCTTTTCCTGGTAGGCCTCGTTGCGCGAGAGCTGGTCCAGCCGGGCGATGATCAGGTCCTGCTCGTTGAACCAGTTGCCGGAGGCGCATTGTTCCTGCTTTTCGCGGCTGAATATTTCGAACTGGATGCCGAACTTCTCCAGCATTTCGTCCTGCCACTGTTCGGTGAGGGCGCCGGGTGCCACAATCAGGATGCGCTTGGCATCGGCGCGCATGAGCAGCTCGCGGATCAGGAGGCCGGCCATGATGGTCTTGCCGGCACCGGGGTCATCCGCCAGCACGAAGCGCAATGGCTGGCGAGGCAGCATGGCTTCGTACACGGCCGAGATCTGATGGGGAAGTGGCTCCACGTTGGCGGTGTGGACCGCCATCATGGGATCGAAGAGGTGGGCCAGGCGGATACGCAGGGCCTCCAGGCCCAGTTTGAAATCATGGCCACCCGCATCAAAGGCCCAGGGCTTGCCCGCGCGCGCAAGTTCCAGGCGGGCTTCGTCCTGACGGAACAGCATCTGTTCCCCCAGGCGCCCCTGGTTGTCCTTGTAATAGACGGTGACGGCGTTGTCGCCCACGGGCTCGGTCTGCACGACCCGCACGATCTCATCGGGCAGGATACCGCGGATCTGGGCGTCTTTCTTGATGTCTTCGAGTTTGAGCATCTGGATCCCTGCTCGCCCCTTTTCGTTCTTGTGAGGTCTGGCGCAATGGCCTGATTCCCACATCATAGAGTGCCCGATGGTTCTTGGACCAGCCCAATGATTCGACCTGGCGACATGGTTCCACTGGATCTCGTGATCTTAGCGGATACCGCAGCGGCTATTTCGGACTACTTGCCGATGCAGAACGCGGAGAAGATGCGCCCCAGGAGCTCGTCGGCATGCACCTGGCCGGTGATCTCGCCCAGGGCCTGCTGGGCCTGGCGCAGTTCTTCGGCCAGCAGCTCACCAGCACCGAACTGCAGGAGCTGGTGGCGGCCGCGCGCCAGGCATTCTCGCGCGCGGTGCAGGGCGTCCAGGTGACGGCGCCGGGCCATGAAGCGGCCTTCGCCGCTGCGCCGGTAGCCCATGGTCTCTTTCAGGCGTTCGCGCAGCAGCTCCATCCCCGCGCCGCTCTTGGCGGACAGGTACAGGACGGCCTCCCGCTCTCCGCCCAGGGACTCCGCCCGCAAGGCCGGCGGGGCGCCGCTGAGATCGATCTTGTTGCAGACCACGGTCCGCTTCGCGGGTAGGACGGCCTGCGGCAGCTCGCCGAGCAGGCGGCGGAGCGTGTCGTGTTTCTCCGGGTCCGTGTCGTCCACCACCAGCAATACGTGGTCGGCCCGGGAGATCTCTTCCCGGGCCCGCTGCACCCCCAGGCGTTCCACGGGATCGCCGCTCTCTCGCAGGCCGGCGGTATCGCTCACGTGCAGGGGCAGGCCGTCGAGATCGATGGCCTCGCGCAGGACGTCGCGGGTGGTACCCGGAATCTCCGTGACGATGGCCGCAT
>WFNO01000115.1 GCA_015488555.1 Gammaproteobacteria bacterium | reverse complement strand
CCAGTTCTTCTGGACCTACAAGTCGCCCTACTGGGCCGGTGAATTCCTGGAATGTTGGTGTAAGAAGACCATGCGCTCGAAGATCGAACCGATGAAGAAAGTGGCGAGGATGTTGCGCAGGCATCGACCGCTGCTGATGAACTGGTTTCGCACCAAGGGGCAGCTTTCCAGCGGCGTGGTGGAGGGTTTCAATGCCAAGGCAAAACTGACGGTCAGAAAAGCCTTTGGTTTTCGAACCTATCACGCTATGGAAATCGCTTTGTATCATACACTTGGCGCCTTGCCTGAACCAGAATCTACCCATAGATTCTGCTGACGAGGCTTTGATTGCTGGGTTAATAAGTACTCGCCATGGAGCGGTTCTGGAACCGGCATGGCGGTGATTCCAGAGACTGATCGGACTGGCATGAACCTTGTGAGAAAAATGTGTCCGAGGAGATACCCACCATGGCCCTGAAATCTAGCACCGCCATCGAAGCCTTTCGCAACGAAAAGTTCCTTTCCAGCAGGGATGCCCGTTCCTTGCGCATCCTGGCGGAGTATCACGAGCCCGCCAGCCGATTCGCCCGCTATGCGGTGGACGACACCATCGTCTTTCTCGGCTCGGCACGGCTCCTGTCCCGGCACGAGGCGCGCCGGCGGCTCAAGCAGGCCCGGGAACAGGGCGGAGACCTGGAACAGGCCCGCATGATGGTGGAGATGTCCAAATATTACGAGGCGGCACGTGAACTAGCCCGCCGGCTCACGCTATGGTCCAAACAATTGGCGGGCGAGAAACGCCGTTTCGTGGTCTGCACCGGCGGCGGCCCCGGGATCATGGAGGCAGCCAACCGAGGGGCCTCCGAGGCCAAGGGCATCAACGTGGGGCTGACCATCGCCATTCCCATCGAGGAATTCGACAATCGTTACGTGACGCGCGAGCTGTCCTTCCACTTTCACTATTTCTTCATGCGCAAGTTCTGGTTCTCCTATCTGGCCAAGGCCGTGCTGGTCTTTCCCGGCGGCTTCGGCACCCTGGACGAGTTGACAGAGTTGCTGACGCTTCTGCAGACGCGCAAAATGAGCAAGCCGTTACCCATCGTCCTGTTTGGCAGGGACTATTGGCGGGAAGTGATCGATTTCGAGGCCATGATCCGTTACGGCACCATCGGTCGTGACGACTTGAAGCTGTTCTTCGAGACCGATTCCGTGGACGAGGCCTATGACTACATCGTGGAGCGACTGGAGCGTTACGCCCTGGAACGCAAAGGGGCCACTCTCTGAATCGCCCTGCATGGCATCCAGCGGCGGCACGAACAAGAAAAACCCCCGGGGCGCCCCCCGGGGGCTTTCGTCTGATACAGTACTCGGGTCTGCGACCGGCGCGGTCTCAGGCCTCTGCCGTTGCGTGGACGTGGCCGTGGCTTAGTTCCTCCGCCGTGGCGTCCCGCACGTCGACGATGTCGATCTCGAAATTGAGTTGCGTGCCGGCCAGGGGGTGATTGCCGTCGATGGTGACTTCGTCATCGTTCACGGCGATCACGGTGATGACCAGCGGCTGGCCATCCGGAGACTGGGCATGGAACTGGCGCCCCACGGCGATGTCTTCCGGCGATTCGAAAGCACTGCGCGAGATCACCTGGGTGAGGGAATCGTCCCGCAGGCCGTAGCCCTCTTCCGGGGGGATGACCACTTGCAGCCGTTCACCCTTCTCCTTGCCGGTGAGCGCCTTTTCCAGCCCGGGGATGATATTGTTGGCCCCGTGCAGATAGGCGAACTGGCCGCCTTCTGAGCGATCGATGAGATTCCCGTCGTCGTCGGTGAGTACGTAGTCGATGGTGACCACTTTGTTGTCGGCGATTTGCATAAACGTGTTCCTTTGAGATTACAGATTGTTACCTGCCCCCAGGCGGGGCAACCGGGCCGGACGTTGCAGCATGACGGGTGAGTGACTTGGACGAGAACGGCAAGATGTGTGATATCCCATCGGAAGTACCCCATCGGGCAGCAGTAACGGCAGGCCTCAGCAACCAGATGCTACACCTCCCGGGCGCGGCTTGCAAACCCATTTGATCGGCGCGATCGCGAACATTTTGTGGCCTAGAGCGGGTGAATGTTGTAGGCTTGGGTGTGTAGCAGCGCTTCAAGTGCGGATTTCGGGGTGAATCGCAGCCTTCAGTGTGTGCCTGTCGAGTCTCTGAGTCGCGCCCTTTGAGTTCTGCCGCAATTTGTTTCAACATCGTTATGAGGTAATCGCAATGGCTACAGGTAAAGTCAAATGGTTTAATGAGTCGAAGGGTTATGGGTTTATTACCCCTGATGACGGCAGCAAGGATGTCTTCGTGCATTTCTCTTCCATTCAGGGGGACGGTTTCAAGACCTTGGCGGAAGGCCAGGCCGTGAGTTTCGAGACCGAAGATACGCCGAAGGGGAAACAAGCCTTGCATGTCGTACCCTCATAACGGGCACCATTCCCGTCTCACGAAAAAAGGCCGGCTCGTTGAGCCGGCCTTTTTTCGTGATTGGAATCAGGATCTCACGTCGAACCGGGGATGAGAATGGTCACGTTTTTGCGCCAGCGTCCGATATTAAGTATTAGTTGGGCAGTCCGCAAGGAAGTGCTATCGGATTTTTCTGAGCCACGAGAGGCATGTGGCCTCATCGCAGGTTTGAGAAGGCTCAGGACCGGGTGTTTTTTATATCGATGGAGAATCTCGTGTGACATGTCTACCGCGGTGTTGATTTGTGACGATTCCGCCTTTGCCCGGCGGCAAATAGCTCGCGCGCTGCCCGAGGGCTGGGAAGTGTCTCTGAGTTTCGCTGCCAACGGCCAGGAGTGCCTGGAGGCCATCCGCGCCGGTCGGGGCGAAGTGGTATTTCTCGATCTCAATATGCCAGAGATGGATGGCTACCAGGTACTGGAAATCATTCGCCGGGAGGACCTGCCAACCATGGTTTTCGTCGTTTCTGGGGATATCCAGCCCGAGGCCCACAAGCGGGTGCTGCAGCTGGGGGCCCTGGATTTCCTGAAGAAACCCGTTCGCCCGGAGCACGTGGCAGCAGTCATCGACAAGTACGGCCTGGGAGAAGTGCCCCAACAAGTAGATACCGTGGAACCCGATGCGGTGGATCTGTGGGATGGCTATCGCGAGGTGGCCAACGTGGCTATGGGGCGTGCAGCCGATCTGTTGGCACGGCTGCTGGGCATCTTTGTCGTCATGCCCATTCCCAACGTCCACATGTTGTCGCGCAGCGAGCTGGAGATGGCCCTGGAAGATATCGCCCGTGGTGAACGGGTGTCCGCCGTGTGTCAGGGATTTATCGCCCCGGGGGTGGCCGGCGAAGCGCTATTGATCTTCAACGAGTCCAGCATGCGCGACATCGCCCGGCTCTTGAAGCAGGAAGGTCCCCTCAACGAAGCGTTGCAAGTGGAGTTGCTCATGGACATCGCCAGTATCCTCATCAGCGCCTGTCTCAAGGGTATTGCCGAACAAGTGGATCTCAGCTTTAGCCAGGGACCACCCCAATTGCTGGGAAGGCACGTGCAGGTCAAAGACCTGTTGCGCAACGATGCCCGACGCTGGCAGCAGACATTGGCCATAGAAATGGGTTGCAAGATCGAGCGTCACGAGATCAACTGCGATCTGTTGCTCCTGTTCACAGAGGACTCCCGTCCGTCTCTGAACGAATGTGTCTCTTGCGTGATGGGGTGAAGCATGGAGACCGGCAAGATCGACATTCGCGAGATGCACTGGTTCATCCACTTGCTTCAGGCACTGGATGTGGGACTGGTGGTCCTTGACCGGGACTATCGCATCCAGATCTGGAACAGTTTCATGGAGAATCATAGCGGCCGGCGCCCGAGCGATGTGATCGGCCATTCCCTGTTCGAACTCTTTCCGGACATCCCCCGGAGCTGGTTTCAGCGCAAAGCGGAACCCGTTTTCCAGCTCGGCTGTCGTGCCTTCGTGACCTGGGAACAGCGTCCGTTTCTATTCCGCTTCAAGAACTACCGGCCCATCACCGGTACCGCGGCTCACATGTACCAGAATGTCACCTTCGTGCCTCTGCTGTCACTGGGAGGGGAGGTCAGTCATCTGGGGTTGATCCTCTACGACGTCACCGATACCGCGGTGCACAAACTGGATCTGCAGGAGGCCAATCAGCGCCTGGAGCGACTCAACCGTACGGATCATTTGACACAGCTTTTCAATCGTGCCTATTTCGAAGAATGTTTGGAGCGGGAATTCAAGCGCAGCCGGCGTACCTTTCAGCCTTGTACGCTACTTATGTTCGATATTGATCATTTCAAGAAGATCAACGACACGTATGGTCACCAGATCGGTAATGCTATTCTCCAGGCCACCGCCGGGGTGGTACGTACATCCATCCGCGATACCGACATTGCTGCGCGCTATGGGGGCGAGGAATTCTGCCTGATCCTGGTGGACACCAATGCCAAAGAGGCACAACTGGTAGCCGAGCGTCTGCGGCGCCGGATGGCCAGCCAGACCCTGGACTGTGAACAGGGCTCCGTTCGTTGGACCATAAGTTCCGGGATCGCTGAATTGGCGGAATTCATGGAGGGGCCAGTGCAGTGGATAGAATGTGCGGACAAGGCCCTCTACCAGGCCAAGCATGGCGGGCGCAATCAATGGTGTCTCTATAAAGAAGCCGTCTAATCTCAGCAAAAAGGGTAAACTACCCACTCAAATTTCAAAAGAGGCGTTTTCAATAGATGGCCCCTTGCGTCATTCTCTCGTCTTTCCGTGTGTTTTTCACGACAGATCTGCTCCAATGCCGTCCAAAGTACGGATTCGAGGTGAACCGGGATGAACAAGATGGGACAGTAAGGACGAGAATGATTCTCGTTTGTCACTAATCCCTAGAATTGGAATGGGTCTTGTTCGTCACCGACCCTCTCTAGGAGGGGAGCGTCGAGGAAGGTAATGCGGAGTGGGGTGGAGCCTTGGTGGATCGTGAGGATGCCGGAGAAGGGGCGGTCTGCCTCCGGCAGCCAGCGCAGGGGTTCTGGAGTTTCCACTTCGATGCGGGTTTCGGTGATGCTGCTGATCAAAGCGCCAGAGACTTCCAAAGTCCATCCGCCACCGTTTAGGTATGCCTCGCGTTGGAGTATCAGATTCCGGAGGCGTTCGTTTTGATTGCCTGCGCGGCTGAGAGTGAGGTGTCCACTGTCAAGGCGGATGGACAGCACCCGCCCGTCACCGGCATAGGTGACTTGCAGCAAGGTCCGGGAACCGTTTTCCGTAGACAGTTCTGCTTCTCCCAAGCCGCGCCGCACGTTGAGGCCGTTGAAAGAAAGTTCGGCGCGAATCTCCTTGCGATACACACCGTCCTGCGCCGGGGGTTCGTAGACAGTGAACGTGGAAAGGTTGAAGCCGCCATTGAGGCGGTGGCCGTCTAGCAGGCAGTTGTAGAATTGCACCGTGAGGACCTTGCCGCCGAGAAAAAAGCCGGCGCCCTCGGGGACCTGCAGACTCTGTACTTCATAACGTCCCGGATCCTCGGAAGCTGCTGGGTTTCCCGTTCTCAGGATGGAATCTGTGGCGTCCTTGCCGCAAGAGTAGCTTAGCATGCCTGTACTCGGAAATTGTCCTCCCCCGTGTCCTGCGCCTAGGGCGCGCAGGGATGCGGCGATGGGCTGGGGGGTCTGTTGCAGGCGCATCAGGATGACGCTGAGTCCGTGCAGCAGGCCGGTATTTTCCAGGTCGATTTTGGTATCGCCCGCCATGGAGACAGGCAGAGCGATCCGCCAGCGCAGGCCCGTGGAGAAGATCGCATCACCCACGCGACCCAGTTCCGCTCCGGAACTGCCCACGCCGCTCAGGACATCGATCACCTCGAGAACCGATTCAGCGAGTCGCTCGTCTGAGGACCGATTCGAATCTGGGTTCGAAACTGGATTCGAGGTCGGAGCACCTCCATCGACAAGGGCGGGATTCATGCTCGCGGGAGCCGGAGTGGAGTTCACTCCCCCCGAGCGTTCTCCCGGTGCGGCAGCCCTTCCACCAGGGTTGCCGAACCCGGCGGGGATCTGAAAGGTGGGTGTGGAGGAAGTGTCAAAGGCACCCCCCGAGTCGTTGGTGTAGAGAGGGGTGGTTCCACCTCCACAAGCTACCAGCAGGCCAAGGAAGATGGCGAGTACGAAGAACTGATCCGTATGCGACACGGTGTTGTCTCTTGGGGTTCAGTATCTTGCGCCATTTTCAGCGGTGGCCCCCATCTCTCGCCGTGCGGCGCAGCGAGGAGTGCAGTTTGGCGGCTGCGGGGCTCCAGGCTGGTGTGATCCGGACGTTGCTACGGCCTTTTCTCACTCAATAAGAGCCGTCTTCCTGGTGTTCGTTGGCCTTTTTCAGTAGACCAGCGAGAATGGTCTTGGCCACGTTCTTCTCCCGGAAGGGGCCATAGACGTTGCCGCCGTGGATGGTGATGTACCAGCCGGCGTTAGTACCATCGATGGTGCTTTGGAAGAAAATGCTTCCGATGCGATAATGGGCACGATCGGTAGTGTCGCGGGCTGTAGACGCATGGTTCATGATGATTGCTCCTCCTGGTTCCTCCATCGAGGGTTATCGGCAGGCACGGGTGGAGATTGAGAGTGGAGAACCTGCGCCGTCGTAGGGCCAGCGGGGGCTCCTAAGGCGCTACGGAAAGCGTGGGCAGGAAGGGGAGCGGGCATGAAACCCCCTGTCATTTGAGCTATCATGGAGGCAGATATTGGGGCAGTGAATCGGGATGTGTGCCCACCGAAGGAGCAAAGAGGGGTTATGAAGGAACTGAAACGATTTCTCATCTATAGCGGCAGTGCCGCCGCGGTGGTGTTCTTCCTGGGTTCTCTGGCGACTTCCGAGTCCACTCCTGGGACCTTGCTGGTGTTACTGGCGGTGCTGCTGGTGGTGGTGTTGCCTGTGGCTCTCATCATCTGGGTAGGTAAGCGGGAGCGGGCGCGCCAGATCGAAAAGGGTGAATGAGGCTGCCCGGCACGCCTTCCCTGTGCTCGATTCCCACTTTTTTCTCCCTTTTGCAGCCGTTTGCGCGCATGGTTTCCGCTTTCACTCTCGTTACCGACTTTGCCTCTGGATCGTTCCGTCTTGTTTCGTATTGTAAGGTGCTGTCGGCGAGCCGCACATCGGCCAAGAAGCGCCGATGACAGCGGAGCAACACGCCTTCCAGCAAGGGGGCGTGAACTTCATCCACATTTACCTTTCCAGGCCATCAAGCGGCGCCTGTTCTTCTTGCTGGGGCGGTGTTCGGGATGGGGCGCTGCCGCTTGCTGGAAGCGGCGCTGCTCGCGCTGGATCTGTCGACGGGTGAGACTCTCGGTGGTTTCTTCGTAGAGCAGGCGGGCCTCGGTCGCTGGGCCGCGGCGGGTGCTCAGGGCCTTGATCACTACTGTATACGTTTCCTCACCACGGCGGATCTCGAGCATGTCGCCGATACGCAAGGCGCGGGCCGGTTTAGTGCGGGCACCATTGAGATGAACCTTGCCGCCATTCACCGCCGTGGCGGCCAGGGAGCGGGTTTTGAAAAACCGCGCCGCCCACAGCCACTTGTCCAGGCGCACGGCCCCCCTCGCACCGTCTGCGCGCACCTGGTCTTGCTTGCTGGACCGTCCGGGTGACTTCATGTTCCAATGCGTTCCTGAATTCTCATCATGTTGCGATTTCGGCTCGGTTATCCGGAAGGGCGTGCCGGTAGCGATCTGGCACAGGAATGCGCAGGAATATCTTGGCATGATTCCATGCATTGCTGGAATATCAAGACAAACGATGATGAAGCCTCATTCAGAGCGTGTCCGAGGCATAGTGCTGGCGGGCCTGTTGTTGCTGGTGTCGTTCCTGCCGGGATTGCTGTGGGAGGCGCCCGCCGCGGTTGAGGCTGGGGAGATTGCGGCACCGGAGGATACCTCTCCCCCTTGCCGGTTGCCACCCCTGTGGCGGGTGGAGGTCCGCGGGGCCGTCATTCATTTCCTGGGATCCATCCATTTCGGTGAGCCGGCCCTCTATCCCCTGCCGGAACAGATCGAACGGCATTTCACCGCCGCTGATTTCCTCGTAGTGGAAGCTGACGTTCATGCCGTTTCGTCGGCGCAGGCAGCGACGTGGATCTCTCGGCGGGGACGTCTGCCGCAGGGTGAAACCTTGGAGCAACATTTGTCAGCCCAGGGTTGGCAGGCTCTGGTGCGGGCAGCGGCGCGCCTGGATTTGACCCTGGAAGGTTTGCGCACGCGCAAACCCTGGCTGGTAGCCATGGGTCTCACGGTGGCCGCTCTGCAGGAAGCGGGTTACGAAGCGCGCTGGGGTGTCGACCGGCACTTTCTCCAGGCCGCAGCGCGGGTGGACAAACCGGTGCTGGAATTGGAGGGGTTGGAGGCCCAGTGGTCTTTTCTGGACGAATTGCCATACACTGTGCAAGAGGCCCTGCTCGAGCAGGCTCTTGAGACCCTGTCTGAGAGCGGTGAGTATTTTCGTGCCCTCCTGGAGGCTTGGTACTGCGGCCGGACGAAGGTGCTGGAGCGGCTGTTGATGGAAGGGTTCAGTGACTCGCCACAAGGCAAGATCTTGTATCAGCGCCTGCTTCGAACTCGCGACCGGGCCATGGTACGGCGCCTCCTGGAGATGGTGCAGCCGGGGCGCCGCTATTTCGTGGTGGTGGGCGCAGCTCATCTGCTGGGGGCAGACAGCCTGCTCGCGGAGCTGCGAGATTTGGGATACCCCCCCCTACGGCTGACAGTTCCATGGAGCCCGCCTCAAAGATCCACACCAGAGATTCCGCCCCTAACAGCTCATCCCTGAAGCCCGTTCCGGAAACGGACGGTGCTGTCCGGAGTCGTAATCACAGGTGTCGGCGATTTTCGATTGGGCGTCCGCCGTCGCCACCGAAAATTGCCCAGTGCGCGGCTGCGGGGAGTGTTGAGATAAGTTCTCGTACCATATATGATTTCAGCACGGCGATTACGAGCTAAGGAGGTAGACACATGGGAAAGGGTGACCGACGCACTCGCCGCGGCAAGATCTGGCGCGGCACCTATGGCAAGCCTCGTCCGCGCAAGAAGAAGACCGGTGACGGTCGGGCGGCTGCCGGCCATTGAGGCTGGGAGCGGGTCGCCTGCCCCTCCTGCACCCCTGTATCTATCTTGGCCCTTATCCGTCTTGGTGTTCACCTTTCTCGTCGAGATCTTTCCCAAGCACTCGTGGCGTGAATCCGCACGCGGATAGAAGCTGGTGAGGCTCCGACTCCGCTCCCATTCATCTCGGCGGCAGGTACGGCCGATACAGATCAAGATGAAGAGATCTTTCTGACACCGGTACGGCGGACGCAGGTCCGCCCGTGCCTACGTGCCGGGGCGACAGAGAGATGGGGCGTGCGTAAAGGCGTATTGAAAAAGCGAGATATCTTTCGAGAACGCCGGCGCGGCGAAGATATTTGGTTGTTGTTGATGCGCCTGTTCGGCATCGTCGGCTGGCTGTGTCTGTTCGCGGCTCTGGCCATGTTCGATTTGGCCCGGCCCCAAGAAACCTTCATCGATCCACGCTTGCTGGAACGTCTGGGCCTGCCGTCTTCACTGCGTCCGTACTGGGACCTGGAACTGGCCCGCTACATCTTTTATGCCATGGTACTGGGACTGACTGCCAGCGTGGCGGGGCTGTGGCTCAACCGTCATCGGCTGCGCCGCCGCGACGATCACTATCGCCTCTACCTCATCGTTCTAGGCATCATCTCCTTTGCAGGCATTCTCCTGTACTGGTTGAAATTGCCAGCCTGAGGGCGCATGCGGCCGGTAGCTTTTTCAAGCGGCAGGCTCGCCGGCAAGGGACAAGATCGCCACTTCGCCCCCGTAACAGATACTGGTGTCGATGAAATAGACGTTACCCAGCCGGCGGGGTAGAGACAACGGAGTATGCCCACAGAAGACGCGCTGGATGTCAGCCACCGGGGTGTCGTCCAGGAAGGAGATGCGGCGCCGTTCCCAGAGCAGGTAATGGCGTAAATCCGGGTCTTGGGTCTGAAGGAGTGCGTGCAAGGCAGGCCAGTCCAACCAAGGTGGTACGTCGGCATGGACGATGCCCACGTAGCCATCGGCGGCTTCGATCTCCAATGCCAGGGGTAGGCGGGCAAAGGCTTCGAGGCAATCCCGGCGCTGTTTCGGGGCCAGTTCCTCCCACCATTGCTCGCCATTGCAGCGCAGCCACCAGGCCAGGCGCTGCACGTCTCCATCCTGCTCCAGGAGCATGGCTTCATGGTTGCCGCAAACGCTGTGAAACTAGGGCTGTGCCAGCCATTCCAGCACGGCAGAGGATTCCGGGCCGCGATCGATGAGGTCGACGGCATTGTTCAGCCTGTACCGATGCACTACACTCGAATGCATCCCCGCAACGAGGAGGAATGACACATGTCCGTCCGGTACATGATCTTGCCCGCTGCCGATCTCCGGGATCTGCGCCTGTTGCAGATTCCCCTGGATTTCGAGCAGCATGAGGCCTATCGCCGGGTCACCACCCTGTTGGCTGCAGTGCAGGAGGCCGACCCTCAGTGTAGTTGGGAGGATATGGCTCAGGTCCTCGAGTCTCAAGGATTCACGCCGCTGGCATTCATGCTCGGACCGTTGTTGGATCCCTCCGCAGAGATGGGGAGTGAAGTGGTGGAAATGGTCTGAAATTCAGAGTGGCCGAGGAGGACAGCGATGAACCTGCCGGTAGTACGTTCGGAATACCCCTCGATGTGGTCGCGAAACCTGCGAGACCGCAGGGAAAGTGGGATCAGGTTTGGGATGGTCCGCTGGCGTGCCGTCCAGCGATATGTGAGATTCTGTGTGGCGGGGCTTTTGATGTTTGGCACCGCGGGGGCGGGTGTAGCCGGAGCGGCGACTGGCACCTCGGTTGGAACAGTGGCTGAGAAGACCGATGAGGCTGCGCTGCCGCGGGAGGCCATATTGCCCCTGGTCCTCGCCCTGGAGGCCGCACAGGCTGCCCTCGAGCAGTGTCGAGCAGGTGGTTACCTGGTCAGCGTGGCTGTGGTGGATCGTGGTGGGGTCCTGCGGGTGTTGCTGCGCGACGACGGCGCCGGGGTGCACACCGTGGACAGCAGTCGCCGCAAGGCCTATACTGCCACCAGCCTGCGGGCGCCCACGACCCACTTTGCCGAACTCATCGCCCGCAAGCCTGAGTTGCAGGGACTGCAGGACATGAACGCCTCCATCCTCATGTTGGGCGGCGGCCTACCCATCCGCTTCGGTAGTGAGGTGGTAGGTGGCATCGGCGTGGGTGGCGCCCCGGGGGCGCATCTGGACGAGGATTGTGCCCGCGCTGGTCTGTTGCGCATCGGCGCCCATCCTTACGCGCCGGGAGCGTCTGTTCCTGGCGAGTGAGCCGATGGTTCTCGGCAACCCCCTCGACCCCGAAACGGGTGGGCCAGTGACTGCGCTGGCCACCGTCCCCACTATCGTAACCAGTGAGCATGGCTGTGGAATGCGTGCCCCATCCGGATGTTGTGGCGGTGGGGTGTGGCCTGTTGTGCCAATATCGGCCGGTGTTCCGGGTCTGGTTCGCCGCCGGTTGCCTTGGGCCGAGCAATCCCCGCAGGGAGGTCGCGCCGATCCCTTCGAGGTCAACGAACGAACGTTGCCTGAAGCCGTGTTTTGGCGTAAGCTGTTGAAATCAAAGTGAATGGCGCTCCCTAGGGGAATCGAACCCCTGTTACCGCCGTGAGAGGGCGGTGTCCTAGGCCGCTAGACGAAGGGAGCGCAGTCCGTACTCGTTAGGGGAGGTTCAGCGAGCTTCGGGAAATTTTTTCGGCTATTATACGGCCGTTTTACAAGAGTACAAGCGAGCCGTTACAGCCAATCCACATCGAGGTAGGAAACCATCAGTAGTCCCACGATCATTCCCCGTTCCGAGCATGTCATTTCGCGGTCCGGGATCAGCGAAAACGCACTGAAGGTGCTGTACCGTTTGAAGAACGCCGGTTATGCCGCCTATCTGGTGGGAGGCTGCGTACGGGACATGCTATTAGGGCGTGAACCCAAGGATTTCGACGTGGCCACCGATGCCCGTCCAGAGGAGATCCGCAAGCTTTTTCGCAACTGCCGGCTCATCGGCCGCCGCTTCCGCCTGGCTCACGTGCATTTCGGCTCGGAGATCATCGAGGTGGCGACTTTCCGCGCCCAGGGCGGTGAAGCGGAAGAAGGGGAGCGGGTCATCGAGAACGGCATGATCGTGCGCGACAACGTCTTCGGCACCATCGAAGAGGATGCCTGGCGGCGCGACTTCACCGTCAACGCCTTGTATTACGACATCCGCGATTTCTCGGTGGTGGACTATACGGGGGGGGTGGCCGATCTCAAGGCCGGGGTGCTGCGCCTCATCGACGATCCTGAGGTACGCTACCGGGAGGATCCGGTACGCATGCTGCGTGCCGTACGCTTCCAGGCCAAGCTGGGTTTTCGTCTGGATCCGCGTACCGAGGCACCCATTCGTGCCTTGGGTGGCCTGCTGGAAGAGGTGCCGCCTGCGCGGCTGTTCGAGGAGGTATTGAAATTGTTTCTCGGTGGCTGTGCGGTGCAGACCTTCGAGTTGTTGCGCCATTACGGGCTCTTCGGCCGCCTGTTTCCGGATACTGAGACGGCTTTGCAGGAAGAGGAGGGGGGATATCCTCACATGTTCCTGGTGCGGGCCCTGGAGAACACCGACCAGCGCCTGGCGGAAGGCAAACCGGTGACGCCGGCCTTCCTGTTCGCAGTCCTGTTGTGGGAGCCCTTGCGCCTGCGCGTGCGCGCCTTGCAGGAAGAGGGAATGACGGCCCTGCAGGCCATGCAGGCGGCTGGTAGCGAGGTGCTGGCGGCGGAACAGCGCCACGTGGTGTTACCCAAACGCTTCGCTGCGCAGGCGCAGGAGATCTGGCTGCTGCAGCCGCGCCTGGAGCGGGTGCCTTCCAAGCGCGCCCTGCGCTTGTTCGGCCATCCCCGCTTCCGGGCCGCCTACGATTTTCTGCTGCTGCGCGTCCGGGCGGGCGAGGAAGTGGAAGAATGCGCCCGCTGGTGGTCCCGTTTCCAGGATATGGAGGAGGCGGAACGCCCGGCCCTGGCTCGGGCCGCCTCCCTCCGCCGCCGGCGGCGCCGGCGGCGGCGCAAAGGAACCCGCGCGCGGACTGAATCTGAAGTTAGAATTCAAACTGGAACTGAAGTTGGGCGCCTTCCCATGTCACCTGTGGCATCTCCCTCCGCTGCTCAATCCCCACCCCAATTCCATGTCCAGTCTGATACGGGCGCATCCGAGACTGAGCAGCGCGTGCGCACGAGACGCCGGCGCCGGGAGGCCTGAATGGACGGAAACACCGGGATGGATACGAACGCGGGGCGGATGCCGCCTGAGATTCGCGCCTACATCGGTTTGGGCAGTAATCTGCACGATCCTGCGGGGCAATTGACCCGGGCCTTTGCCGCCCTGAATGCCCTGCCTGCCTGCCGCCTGCTGCGCCGTTCCGCGCTCTATCGCAGCCGTCCACTGGGACCTGCGGGGCAGCCCGACTACGTCAATGCGGTGGCTGCTGTCGCCACCCGCCTGGGGCCGGCGGCCTTGCTGGCCGCCTTGCAGGACATCGAATACCGGCAGGGCCGGCGCCGGGAAGGGGCCGTGCGCTGGGGACCGCGGGTCCTGGACCTCGATTTGTTATTGTATGGCGAGGAGACGATTTGCAGCCCGCAACTCCAGGTGCCCCATCCTGAACTGGCCCGGCGCGAGTTCGTGCTCTACCCTCTGCAGGAGATCGCCCCGCAGCTGGTGGTGCCTGGACTGGGCCGCCTGGCGGAACTGGTGCGCCGCTGTCCACGGCGAGGGTTGGAACGCCTGTCCGAGTCCGCCATCGCTCTGCACGCGATTCCGGATTCCCCTGATCCTGTCATAGAGCCTGTCGATGGCCGCACGCAAGCCCACTGAACACGGCGTTCCCGAATACATCGTGGTCGAAGGGCCCATCGGGGTGGGCAAGACCAGTCTGGTCCGGCGCCTGGCCTGCAGCTTCGGCGCGGACATGCTCCTGGAAAGGGCGGACGAGAATCCCTTCCTGGAGCGTTTCTATCGCGAGCCGCGGGCGGCGGCCTTGCAGACCCAGCTCTTCTTCCTGTTCCAGCGCGCGCAACAACTCCAGTCCCTGCGCCAGCGGGACATCTTCCGGCCGGTGCGGGTGGCGGATTTCCTCATGGAGAAGGACCGCCTGTTCGCCCGCCTCACGCTGGATGACGATGAACTGCGGCTCTACGAACAGGTGTACGAGCGGCTCACCCTGGATGCCCCCCGGCCCGATCTGGTGGTCTACCTGCAGGCACCGGTGGAGGTGCTGCAGGCCCGTATCCGGCGCCGGGGGGTTCCCTACGAGCAGGCCATCGACGAGGAATACCTGCGCCGGGTGGTGGACGGCTATGCCCGCCTGTTCCATTATTACGATGCCTCGCCCCTGTTGATCGTCAATGTCGCCGAGATCGATCCCATCACCAAGGAAGAGGACTACGCGGCGCTGCTGGAGAAGATCCGTACCGTTACCAGCGGCCGCCTCTATTTCAATCCCATGCCGCTGCAGTTGTAAGGCGCCATGAGCCCGACAGGCGACCAACCCATCACCATCAAGGCGCTGCAACGCAGGAAGGCGCGCGGGGAGCGTTTCGCCTGCCTGACCGCCTACGATGCCAGTTTCGCCCGCCTGCTGGAGAATGCGGGGGTGGAGGTGTTGCTGGTGGGGGACTCCCTGGGCATGGTGGTGCAGGGGCACGATACCACCTTGCCGGTGACCCTGGAGGAAATGATCTATCATTGCGCCTGTGTGGCCCGGGGGCGGCGCCGGGCCCTGGTCATGGCGGACATGCCGTTCATGAGCGATGCCACACCGCAGCAGGCCCTGGCCAGTGCCGGTCGCCTGCTCAAGGAAGGGGGAGCCCAGGTGGTCAAGATCGAAGGCGGGGCGGTGATGGCCGAAACCGTGCGCTTGCTCAGCGGGCGCGGCATCCCCGTGTGCGCCCACCTGGGCCTGCTGCCCCAGTCGGTGCACAAGTTGGGGGGCTACCCCGTGCAGGGCCGCGATCCGGAGGCGGCGCGGCGCATGCTGGAGGAGGCCCGCCTGCTGTGCAAGGCCGGCGCCGATCTGTTGCTACTCGAATGCGTGCCAGCGGCGCTGGCCGCCGAACTCAGCCGCAGCGTGCCGGTACCGGTCATTGGCATCGGCGCCGGACCCGGCTGTGACGGCCAAGTCCTGGTGCTGCACGACATACTGGGGATCACGCCAGGGCGGCGGCCGCGTTTCTGTGAGAATTTCCTGACCCGCACGGGCGACATCCCGGCGGCGATACGGGCCTACGTGGAGGCGGTACAGAGCGGACGCTTTCCCGGGCCCGAACACAGCTATGAATGATCACCTGTGCGGTGGGATGTGATGGAAGTGCAGCGCGACATCGAGGCCATGCGGGAGGCAGCACGGGCCCTGCGCCAGCAGCGTGGCAGCTTGGCCTTCGTGCCCACCATGGGTAATCTGCACGATGGCCACATGGCCTTGGTGGCCGAGGCGCAGTGCCGGGCGCCGGCGGTGGCAGTGAGCATCTTCGTCAATCCCATGCAGTTCAACGACGCGCGCGATTTCGCTGCCTATCCCCGCACCCTGACCGAGGACATGGCCCTGCTGGAGGCCCAGGACGTGGATCTGCTCTTCGCTCCGGCGGCAGAGGAATTCTACCGGCGGCCGCTGGAACAGAGCACGCGGGTGGTGGTGCCCGGACTTTCGGAGATCCTGTGTGGTGCCTACCGTCCCGGTCATTTCACCGGCGTGGCCACGGTGGTCAACAAACTGTTCAATATCGTGCATCCCAACGTCGCCTTGTTCGGCGAAAAGGACTTCCAGCAATTACTGCTCATTCGCCGCATGGTGGAAGAACTGGCGCTGGAGGTGGAGATCGTGGCCGTGCCTACGGTGCGCGAAAGGGATGGCCTGGCCATGAGCTCACGCAACCGCTATCTGGACGAGGAGGAGCGGCGCCGCGCGCCCGCGCTCTATCGTATCCTGTGCGAGGCGGCCGAGGCGGTGGCTTCGGGCCGGCGGGACTACGCGGCTCTGGAGGCGCAGGGTATGGCCAGGTTGGAACGGGCGGGTTTTCGCCCCGAGTATTTCGCCATTCGTCGGGCGGCGGATCTCGAGCTGCCCGCGAAAGAGGAATCGGGAGCCTTGCGCATTCTCGCCGCCGCCTGGTTGGGGCGCGCGCGTCTCATCGACAATGTCGCGGTGCCCGCACCGCCGCCCGAGGGCAGGTGATCCTTCGGTCCAGCGCCATGTATGCTGAATCCGTGCTTTTCTGCTCATACCCTCCGCCCATACTCTCCGCCCATACCCTCCTTGGAGTGCGCCGGAGGGTGGTGCTACAATGCGCGGGCGGGCAATGGAACGCAGGCATGATGTCTTTTGCCTGTTTTGCCACACGAGTTACGCCACATGAACTCCGTGGTGGAGCCCGTGATTGCCACCACTGAAGTGTATCGTGATGAGATGCCCATGAACCGGACCATGTTGAAGGCCAAACTGCACCGCGCCTGCGTGACCCATGTGGAGCGGGACTACGAGGGCTCCTGCGCCATCGACGAGGCGCTGCTGGAGGCCGCCGATATCCGTGAATACGAACAGATCCATGTCTACAACATCGACAACGGTGAGCGCTTCGTCACTTATGCCATTCGCGCCCAGCGCGACTCCGGCATCATCTCGGTGAACGGCGCCGCCGCCCACAAGGCACGCCCCGGTGACCGGGTGATTATCTGCACCTATGCCGTGGTGGAGAGCCGGGAACTGGCTCGTTACGCGCCCCGCCTGGTGTATCTGGACGCCGCCAACAAGATCACCCACACCCGCAACAGCATCCCCCTGCAGGTGGCCTGAGCCGCCCTGTCCCTGTCTCTTGTCCTGTCTTTTCCGGTTTTTCACGAACGTGCCTTAACAGCACGTCACGATTGTCAGCCGGTGTTGCGCATGCCGGCGGCGATGGCGTTGATGGAACGCAGCAGGGGATCGAGCCACATCCGCCGTTGTTCCTCGCCCAATTCCGGGTCGCGGCAGCGCCGCAGGAGCGTGACCTGGATGTGGCTCAGGGGATCGAGATAAGGATTGCGGCGGCTGAGCGACAGGGCCAGGGTGGGATTCTCCTCGATCAGGCGGCTAGCGCCGGCGGCCGCCAGGGTGTGCTCCACGGTACGCCGGTATTCCGCCTCGATCCGCCGGAAGACCGCCTGCGCCAGTTGCCGGTCGTGACACAGGCCCGCGTACTGGCGGGCGATGTGCATGTCCGCCTTGAACAGGGCCATCTGGGTATTGCTGAGCAGGGCGCGGAAGAAGGGCCAGCGCCGGTACATGTCGCGCAATTCCTCCTGGCGTTCCGGATGATCCTGCACCCAGGCCTGCAGGGCCGTGCCGATGCCGTACCAGGCGGGCAGGGTGTGGCGGGATTGAGCCCATCCGAACACCCAGGGAATGGCGCGGATGGAATCCTTGGAACGGTCGTTGCGCTTGCGGTGGGAAGGACGGGAGCCGATGTTGAGCAGGGCGATCTCGTTCACCGGCGTGGCCTCGTAGAAATAGTCCAGGAATCCCTCGGTGCGGTCCACCAGGTCGCGGTAGGCCTCTTCGCCGTAGCGGGCCAGGTGTTCCATGATCTCACTGTGGCGCGGATTGGTCTCGGGGGCCGGGGCGATGACGCATTTGCTCGCCTTGAGCAGGCCGGTGATGCCCACCGCCAGCTCGTAGACCGCGGTTTCCCGGTTGCTGTATTTGTAGGAGACCATCTCCCCCTGTTCCGTGAACTTGATGCGGCCGTGCACCGTTCCCGGCGGCTGGGACAGGATGGCTTCGTGCGTGGGGCCGCCGCCGCGGCCGATGGTACCGCCGCGACCGTGGAACAGGCGGCACTCCACTCCACGTTGTGTCGTGATGTCGATGATCTTGAGTTGGGCCTTGTAGAGGTTCCAAGAGGAGGAGAGCATGCCACCGTCCTTGCAGGAGTCCGAATACCCCAACATGATTTCCTGCAGGTTGCCCGAGGCCTTGAGCAGGGCGGCATAGGTGGGCTGGTCCAGGAGCGTGGCGAGCACCGGTTCGATGTGTTGCAGATCTTCGATGGTCTCGAACAGAGGCGCCACGCGCAGGTCGCAATACCAGCGGCCGTCCGGCCGGCGGCCGGCGAGGCTCATCTGCTGGGCCAGGAACAGGACTTCCAGCACGTGGCTGGCGCTGTGGGTCATGGAGATCACGTAACTGCCAAAGGCCTCTGGACTGATCTCTTCGCGCATGGCCTTCATCACCGCGAATACTTCCAGGGTCTCGCGGGTGGCAGGAGAAAGGCGTTCCAGGTCCAGGTCCAGGGGCGGGCGGGCGAGCTGCCGGGCCAGGAGTTCCAGGCGCTCGCGTTCCGTCAGGGCGGTGTAGTCCACCGGTTCGGGCAGCCGGGCGCACAGTTCCGCCACGGCCTCGGTGTGGCGGCTGGATTCCTGGCGCACGTCCAGGTGCACGAGGAAGAAACCGCAGCTCTCCACCAGACGGATCAGATCCTTGAGATGGCCGTCGGCCACGTTGGCGTCGCCGTGGGAGGCGAGCGAGTCGCGCATGAGATAGAGGTCCTCCAGCAAGGCGCCGGCATTGGGATAGGTCTCCTCGGCCGCGGGACAGGATTGCCCCTCCAGGCGCCGGCGCACGTCGTCGAGCATGTGCTGCAGGCGATGGCGCATGATGTAGAGTTTGCGCCGGTAGGGTTCGCGGCGAAAGCGGTCCGGGTTGTCGGGAAAGGCAGCGGCGGCGAAGCGCTCGTCTCGTTTCAGGCTGGCGAGGAAGGCCTCGCTGGGCTGGCATAAGAGTATGGATTGGGTGAGTTCGTGACTGAGCTGGTTGATACGCCGCAGGTATTCCTTGAGCACTGTGGCGTGATGCAAGCGCACCGCCGTCGCCGTGGTCTGGGGCGTGACGTTGGGATTGCCGTCCCGGTCGCCGCCGATCCAGGAACCGAAACGCAGGAAACTGGGCAGGCGGATGGGCGCAGCCGCTTGCTCGCCCTCGCCGTCGCCGTAGACGCGCGCCAGGGCTTGCTCGAATTCCCGGTACATGCTGGGAATGGCCTGAAACAGGCTGTCCTGGAAATAATAGATTCCGTGGCGGATTTCACCGATGACCTGGGGGCGCTGCGCGCGTACCTCGTCGGTCTTCCATAGGATCTGGATCTTGGTCTCCAGATCCCGCACCACGGCCTCCCGCTCTTCCTTGGACAGGCGACTGTCGTCCAGCTGCTGGCTGGTGACGAAGATGCGACGCTGTGCCTCCATGATGGTGTGGCGTTTGGATTCCGTAGGGTGGGCGGTGATGACGGGCATGTAGCTGAGCCGGTCCAGCAGGGTCTGCAGTTGTTCAGCGGAGATGCGCTCCTTGCGGAACTGTTGCAGGGTCTCTTCGAAGGAACCGGTCCAGCTGCGCCGCCGCCGACGCAACTGACGGCGTAACTGGTGCTGGTAGGCCTCCTCGGCGATGTTCACCAGGCTGAAATAGGTGCTGAAGGCCCTTACTACATGGGTCAGTATCTGGGGATCCAGTTTCTGGATGATGCGCGCAAGCTGCTTGCGCTTGGCCGGGGACTCTTCCTGTCGCAGGCGAATGTAACCCTTGCGCAGGGCCTCTACCGCCACGAACACACGGCCGCCTGCCTGGGCGCGCAGGACGTTGCCCAGGAGATTGCCGAAAAGCTTGACCCGGGCGCGCAGTTTCTTGTCGCTGTCGATCATGGATTGTAAGGCTCGCGACGGGACCAGCGGTCCCCATACCCCCACTCATCGCCGGTCTATACCGGAGCGCGCATTATACTCCATTCGGGCGGGGCTGGATTCGACTGTTCCGCAGTAGAGTTTCGGGTGCATTCGGTGCAGCGTCGCTGCAGGGGCGTGTCACGTAAGCGCATCCGGACCGACCTGCGAGCGCGCGTCCGTGGTGCGTTTCCTTGCTGAAGGTTACGTGCAGAATTCGGGCCGCTGTAGCTGTAGCCGGACGTTTTCAGCCGAATATCGCCAACCGGCTATTTCCACCAGGCAGGCGGCGAATTCTCGTGAGGCACGCTGTGGCAGCGCTCGCACACGAAGAGGCTGAAGGCCACTTTGTCGTGGCAGCGCCCGCAATATTCGCCACGCAATACTTTGGTCATGCTGATGTCGTTGGCGCCCTCGCGGGGGATGAAGATCTTGGGGTGGCAGTTGCTACAGGCCAGCCACTGGGTATGGGGTTTGTGGGGGAAACGCACCCAGGGCATGCCCATGGTGTGCTTCATGATGATGTCGAAATCCATCTCCATGGGCATGGCCTCCTCCCAGGGATCACCGGTGAGGCTCTTGCGAGGTTTGATATATCCCTCCTGCAGGGTCCGCACCCAGTCCACCTCCCCCCGCCGATCCTTGGGGAAGTCTTTCATGGCCTCGTAGGGTTCCTGCAGCGCGCCGATGGCCGCGCCTTTGGGATCATGGATGCCGTCCTCGGCCAGCGGCGCGAGGGGCGGGGCCTTGAGATCCAGGGCGAAGACTGGCGGCGCGGCTGAACCCATGATCAGGCCCATGATCAGTAGTCCCAGGATTGGATGGGAAAGCTGCAGGATGGCCGGCCGGGAGGCGGATGGTGGTTCCCCCTTCTCGTACTCGTCCAGGTTTAGGGGCGGGAGCGAGACAGGGGTCTGGATGCCTGCGCGGGCGCTGCGGGAAGGGGATCGGCGCGGGTTGCGGGGTCGGTGGACTGTCTTTCCGTGCATGCTTTCTCCTCCAAGCGCTGCAGCGCCCAGTCGATGTGTTCCCTGACCAAGGGGGAAACTGCCTGCCGCCGGGAGTCCAGGGCGATGCGGACCGCCTCGTCTGCAGGACCGTTGCCCAACGCCACAGCGATGTTGCGCAGCCAGCGCTGATAGCCGATGCGGCGGATAGCACTGCCTTCAGTATATCGCAGGAATTCGGCCTCGTTCCATGCGAACAATTCCAGCAGGCGGCGCTGGTCCAGACGATGTCGGGGCTGGAAGTCCCGTTCGGCGCTGAGGCGGGCAAAGCGGTTCCAGGGGCAGACCAATTGACAGTCGTCACACCCGTAGATGCGATTGCCGATGAGCGGGCGCAGTTCGTGCGGGATGCTGCCGGGCAGCTCGATGGTGAGATAGGAGATACAGCGGCGGGCGTCGAGTTGGTAGGGCGCGACGATTGCGCCGGTGGGACACAGATCCAGGCAGCGCCGGCAGCGGCCACAGTGGTCCGTGGCGGGCGCATCCACGGGCAAGGGCAGATCCGTGTAGAGTTCGCCGAGGAAGAACCAGGAACCGCTCTCGCGGTGCAAGAGATTGGTGTGTTTACCGATCCAACCCAGGCCGGCCTGGCGTGCCAGCGCCTTCTCCAGCACCGGGGCGCTGTCCACGAAGACCCGGTGGCCGAAAGGCCCGATGCGGGCCTCGATGCGCCGGGCCAGGGCCCGCAGGCGCCGGCGCAGGACCTTGTGATAATCCCGCCCCAGGGCATAGCGTGAGACATAGGCCAGGCGGGAATCGGCCAGTACCTCGTCGGCATCGGCCGCGCCGGGTGGCAGGTAGTCCATGCGCACCGCGATCACGCGCAGGGTACCCGGCACCAGCCACTGCGGGCGGCTGCGCTTGCGGCCATGGCGCGCCATGTAGGCCATTTCCCCGTGGAAACCCCGGGCCAGCCAGGTCTCGAGTCGGACCTCGTCCTCGGACAGATCAATGCCGGCGATGCCCGCCTGCTGGAAGCCCAACTCCCGGGCCCAGCGCTTGATGTTGCGGGCCAGCTCCCCGTACGCCTCAGCATCCAATTCCCCGCCCAATTGCCGGTAGTCCGGATCATTCGATGTGGTAGGCACCACGGTGGCCTGCCGGCGGGGAACCACCCGAGTGGAGATGGCCTTTCCAGTCACGGCATGCAGGCCTTGCGCTTGCAACTTTCCGGGTCCGGCCGCCTGTGCTGGTGATCTCTTGTGTGCTCGCTGGTCCATCGGGATATGATAACGTGTATGAACGAAGCGTCTCACCCCAGCCTGCCTCGCGCCCTCTATCGCGCCGCCCAGGTACGCGAACTGGACCGCCTCGCCATCGAGGAATACGGTATTGCGGGGCGCGCGCTCATGGAACGGGCGGGGGAGTCGGCCTGGCGCCGCCTGCAGGACCTGTGGCCGGAAGCGAAGCGTCTGGTGGTGGTGTGCGGGCCGGGCAACAACGGCGGCGACGGCTTCGTCCTGGCGCGGTGCGCGCACGAGGCCGGATACGCCGTGACCGTGTTGCTGTTGTGTGCGCGCGAGCGCCTGCGGGGGGACGCCCGCAGTGCCTGCGAGGACATGGAGCGCGCCGGCCTCACACCCCGCGTGTGCGGCCCGTCTGGCCTGCGGCCTGATCTGGAGCTGGGGTCGGAGTTGGCGCCGGAGCTGGGGCCGGAGCTGGCAGGGGCCGAAGTGGTGGTGGACGCCTTGCTGGGTACCGGCCTGGATCGTCCCGTGGAGGGCGTGTGGCGCGAGGCCATCGAGGCCGTCAATGCGGCCCCCGCGCCGGTGCTGGCGCTGGACGTACCCTCGGGACTGGACGCCGATCGCGGCACGGTGTGGGGAGTGGCGGTCGAGGCCCAGGCCACTGTCACTTTCATCGGCCTCAAACAGGGGCTGTTCACGGCGGCAGGGCCAGATCATTGCGGGCGTCTGTTCTACGAGGATCTCCAGGTTCCGCCGCAGCTCTTCGACCGGGTACCGCCGGCGGCGGAGCGCCTGGACTGGGAGGCGGTGCGGGCATGGCTGCCTCCGCGTCCCCGAGCCGCCCACAAGGGACATTTCGGTCACGTCCTGGTGGTGGGGGGAGCACCAGGCCTGTCCGGCGCGGCGCACCTGGCGGCGGCCGCCGCCGCCCGCTGCGGAGCGGGCCTGGTGACCGTGGCCACCCATCCCTGTCACGCCGCCGTGCTGAATGTGGGCCGCCCCGAACTCATGGTGCATGGGGTGGCCGATGGGCGGAAATTGCGCGCCCTGCTGTCGCGAGCCACCGTGGTGGCCGTGGGCCCGGGTTTGGGGCGTTCCGCCTGGGGCCGGGCCTTGTTGGATACGCTCCTGGACGCACTGGAGGAAGGGAGCGGCGTTCCCCTGGTGGTGGACGCCGATGCCCTGTGGGCCCTGGCCGGCAGGTCCGTGCGGCGGGAAGACTGGATCCTGACGCCCCATCCCGGTGAGGCGGCGCGTTTGTTGGGGCTGGAATCGGCCCGAGCGGTGCAGCAGGACCGTTTCGCCGCCCTGGAGGCCTTGCAGCGCCGCTTTGGCGGGGTATGCGTCCTCAAGGGCAACGGTACCCTGATCGGCGAGAAAGGGGCCGGCGAAGGGGGGCATCCGGTGGGCCTGTGCCATGGCGGCAATCCCGGGATGGCCAGCGGCGGTATGGGAGACGTGCTCACGGGGGTGATCGCCGCCGCCGTGGCCCAGGGACTGCCGCTCGAACGGGCGGCACGCTTCGGGGTCTGCCTCCATGCCGCAGCCGGTGATAGGGCTGCGCGGGCGGGTGCGCGCGGCCTGCTGGCGGGCGATCTGTTGGAGCAGCTGCAGGCGCTGCTGAGGTGAGCGGAACGGGAACGGACACGGGCACGCCCATGAGCGGGAACGGGCCGGAAGGGCTGGAGGTTCCGGAGGCCCGGGACATGGAGGCCCTGGGCGCGGCCCTGGCCCTTTGCCTGCGGGGCGGCGAGCGCATCTATCTGGAAGGCGTGCTGGGCGCAGGCAAGACCACCCTGGTGCGTGGCCTCTTGCGGGCACTGGGTTGGCAGGAGGCCGTACGCAGTCCCACCTATACGCTGGTGGAGAGTTACGCCCTCGAGGCGTTTCCCCTTCACCATTTCGATCTCTACCGCCTGGCCGATCCCAGCGAACTGGAATATCTGGGCGTGCGAGAGTATTTCAGTCCACCGGCCGTATGCCTGGTGGAATGGCCCGCGCATGGCGCGCGTGAGCTGCCGCCGGCGGATTTGCGCTTGGAACTGGAAGTAACGGGAAACGGACGGGTGGTATACCGGCGTCAGGCTTCGGATCGGGGACAGAGTCTGTGGGATTGTCTGATACAGAATTTACGAAAGGTGCGAAATTTGCAATGCGAATGATGGGAGTAGGGTGAAGGACCGTCTCTGTTCCTTTTATACTGGTTTTATGAGAGTGCCGGGACGGCTCTTTGCGCGAGGCTCGAGACTTTAGAGTAAATTCTGTCTCTATCTGCTTAAGAATCCTTGCATTTGTCCGGATAATGTATTAAAAGAGGCTAGAGTAGAGAACCGCCCGCGAGGACAAGCACAATGAAAAAGCTGCTCGCCGCTGTCTTGCTTGTGTTGCCGCTATGCAGTTTCGGGGGGACGGTTCAGGTGCAAGGGGTGCGCATGTGGCCGGCCCCCGACAACACGCGCCTGGTACTGGATATCAGCGGCCCTACCGAATACCGCCTGTTCGATCTGGAGAATCCCGCCCGGATCGTGATTGATCTCAAGAACACTCGTCTCGCCAGTACCCTGAAACAACCCCGTTCCGATGACCGCCTCCTGCGCCGCATTCGCAGCGGCGTGCGCCATGGCACCGATCTGCGCGTGGTGCTGGACCTGCGAGCCAAGGTCAAGTACAAGAGTTTCCTGCTCAAACCCAACGAGAAATACGGGTACCGGCTGGTGATCGATGTTTACCCGTTGGCCAGCCGTGCCCCCCGTGCGGTGAAGACGACCCCGGAGGCGCCCCAACGCCCCCGGGATTTGGTCATCGCCATCGATCCTGGGCATGGGGGAGAGGATCCAGGTGCGCGGGGGTACAGCGGCGTGTATGAGAAGGATGTGGTCCTGGCCATCGCCAAGCGACTGGCGAAGTTGGTGGAGCGGGAGCCAGGCATGCGCCCGCTATTGATCCGCGATGGTGACTATTACGTGAGTCTACGCGAACGCACCCGGCGGGCCCGGCGTCACAAGGCGGATTTCTACATTTCCATCCATGCCGATTCCTTTCATGATCGCCGGGTGCGCGGGATGTCGGTTTATGCCCTGTCTCCCAACGGCGCCAGCGACGAAGCAGCCCGCTGGCTGGCGGAGAAGGAGAATGCCTCAGATCTCATCGGCGGCGTGAGCCTGGAGGACAAGGACGATCTCCTGGCTTCGGTCCTGCTGGATCTGTCCCAGACCGCCACCATCGAAGCCAGCCTCTCGGCGGGCAGTGAGGTGTTGCGCCACATGCGCCGCCTGGGCAAGTTGCACAAGCACACCGTGCAGCAGGCCCGATTTGTGGTGTTGAAGTCACCAGATATCCCTTCCATCTTGGTGGAGACTGCATTCATCTCCAACCCACGGGACGAGCGCAATCTGCGCAACCCGCGCTACCAGCAAGCCCTGGCCAAGGCCCTGCTGGCGGGTATTCGCGGCTATTTCACCAAGAATCCACCGCCCGGCACGTATTTCGCCTCCATACGCCGCCATGTCATCGCCCGGGGCGACACCCTGTCCCGATTGGCAAAGCGTTATCACGTGAGTCTCTCCGCATTGCGTGAAGCCAATGGCCTGAAGGATGACCGTCTACGCGTGGGCCAGGTCCTGCACATACCCGTTGGAAACGAAAGCTGAGGAAGGGTACCCCGCCGTGACGGGCACAGGCGAGATTGCAGCAGCTCGATTCGGCCGTGGCCATCCGATCCGGCCTGGAGCCGCTACCAGGTCCGGCACCAAATTGGACACCAGATTTAGATCCGGTCTGCTACAATCCCCACATGCCGACTCCTTCTTCCACCAGTGGATCCGTCTCTGGATCTGACTCCGGATCTGTCTCTGGATCTGCTTTTGGCGCATCTGGCGTGACTGGGGATTCCTCAGCCGGGGCCGCAACAGGTCGCATTCAAGCCTTGCCGCGTCTGCTCGCTGATCAGATCGCCGCCGGCGAAGTGGTGGAGCGGCCGGCTTCTGTGGTCAAGGAACTGCTGGAGAACAGCCTCGATGCCGGAGCCCGGCATGTGGAGATCGAGATCGAGCAGGGGGGCATGCGTCTCATCCGGGTACGGGACGACGGCGCCGGTATCCATCCGGAGGACCTCGCCCTGGCCTTGAGCCGCCATGCCACCAGCAAACTGCGAGGCGTGGACGATCTCGGCCGTATCACCACCTTGGGTTTCCGGGGCGAGGCCCTGCCCAGCATCGCCTCCGTCTCCCGCCTCCGTCTCACGTCTCGCCGCCACGACGCATCCCAGGCGTGGTGCCTGGAACCCTCAGCCGCGGGCCCAAGCGATCTCCCAGGCATTTCCAGACCCGCCGCCCATCCCCCCGGCACCACCGTGGAGGTGCGAGATCTGTTCTACAACGTGCCGGCACGGCGCAAATTCCTGCGCGCCGAGCGCACCGAGTTCGGCCATATCGAAACCGTAGTGCGACGCATCGCCCTCAGTCGCTTCGATGTGGCCTTCAACCTGCGGCACAACCGCCGCAACGTCCTGCAACTGCCGGCCCTGACCCCCCCCGTGCGGGTCGCCGGGGAAGGGTTTCCGGAGGGACAATGCTTGGAGCGGATGGCCGCGGTCTGCGGGCGGGCTTTCGTCCAACACTGCCTGGAAGTGGAGGCGCAGGCCGGGGAACTGCGTCTGTGGGGGTGGATCGGGCTGCCCACCTTCTCGCGCAGCCAGGCGGATCTGCAATATTGCTACGTCAACGGCCGCATTGTCCGCGACCGGCTCGTGGGCCATGCCCTGCGCCAGGCCTATCAGGACGTCCTCTACGGCGGCCGGCAGCCGGTGTACGTGCTCTATCTGGAGCTGCCCCCAGAACAAGTGGATGTCAACGTGCATCCCACCAAGCACGAGGTACGTTTCCGCGAGCCGCGCCGGGTGCGGGATTTTCTGTTCGGCGCCGTTCACCGGGCCTTGGCCGGCACGCGTCCCGGCGGTGCCCCGCCGGCCGCCACCGGAGCGGTATTGCTCGACGGCAGCTGTGCGGGTGAACAGGGGGCGGGTCCGGCCGGCGATGCCGGAAAACCTTCGGGCAACGAGCCAGGGAGCGGCTCGGGGTGGCGGTCGCAGGCGGCACTGTCTCTGCCGCCGCGGGCGGCCGAATTGCGCGCCTACGGCGCCTGGTTGCAGGAGGCGGCCGCCGGCGCCAGTGCTACGGCGGTGATGGAACCCGGCCCGCACAGCCGAGCGCCGGGAGAGACTGGTATGGAGGATGGGGCCGCGCACGCCGGTACGGCAGGCGCGAGGGAAGCGGGTGCCGGCGACGCTCCGGAGTCGGTTTCGCCGCCGTTGGGATTCGCTCTGGCTCAGCTTCGCGAGACCTATATCCTGGCCCAGAACGACCAGGGCCTGGTGCTGGTGGACATGCATGCGGCCCACGAGCGCATCACCTACGAACATCTGAAACGCACCCTGGAACAGGGCGGAGTGCGCAGTCAGATTCTGCTGGTGCCAGTTGTCGTGGAGGTATCGCGCGAGGAGGCGGAGTTGGCCCAAGCGCATCAGGACCTGTTCGAGACGCTGGGTTTCGAGCTGCGCGTCCTGGGGCCCGAGAGCCTGGCCGTACGTGCCGTCCCCAGTCTGCTGGACCAGGCCGATGCGGCGCAGCTCGTCCGGGACGTGCTGGCCGACCTCAAGGTGTTGGGATGCAGCGACCGGATCCGGGAACGCCTGCACGAAGTGCTGGCCACCATGGCCTGTCACGCCGCGGTGCGTGCGGGCAGGCGCTTGGGGCTGGAGGAGATGAACGCCCTGCTGCGCGACATGGAGCGTACCGAACGCAGCGGGCAATGCAATCACGGGCGCCCCACCTGGGTGCAGCTGAGCTGGCAGGAACTGGATCGCCTGTTTCTGCGTGGCCGCTGAAGTTTACTGACAGGCTGCTAAGGATCGTTCAGCGCCCGGCGGCGCTCTTGACGGCGTTTTCCTTGACCAGCTCTTCCATGAGCGGCGCTTCCTCGATGTCCACGTCCTCCAGGATGGCGCCCGTGTTCCCCGTGTCTCCATTGTTCGTAGAGGCGCCGCCTACGGCATCATCCGCGTCGTTCTGGTCGCCGTCCTGCTCCAGTTCGGATTTCGGTTCGGATTCTGGTCCTGGTTTTGGTTCGGGTGCTGATTCAGGCTCCGATTCAGGGACGGGATCGGCGGCATCCTCCTCGCGCAGTTGCAACAATTCCTCTTCTTCCAGCACCTGCTCGGCCGTCTGCGAGTTGGCATCGTCTTGCACGCTGATTTCGGCGTCTGTTTCTGTGTCCGATTCGATGCCAGAGTCATGACCCGCTTCGGCCGCGCCTGATTCAGCGCGGGTTTCGGTACGGGATTCGGTATGGGATTCGACACCGGGGTTCTTGCTCTCGGTCTGATCAGCGGCCGCGGGCGGTTCCTCCGCTGCGTGTTCTATAGAGCCAACATTCGCCGTCATATCCCGGGTGGGTGCCTCCACAGGCGTGGGTACGGTATCGCTGCCGGGGGCCATCTCAGTCTGGCGGGTGGCAGCAGGATGCACCTCGGAGTGGTGTGTCTCTTTCCGCAGTAGCTCTTCTTTCTTGAAGGCCGAGACGTATTCGGTGGTGATGCGTTCCAGTTCCTCCTCGGTCTCCTGGAGGCGCTGGTTGATCTTTTCCTTTTCTTCTTTGAGCGTGTCGATGGTGAGCTTGAGAGTGTGGATGCGCTCGTCGGCCTGCCGTTCGTTCTGCAACTTCTCCTCGGCGGTTTCCGAGATAATGGTGCGATAGGGTGAGATGAGTTCGTCAGTCATCTTGTCCAGGCGGTTGAGGATCTCGTGCTGGCGGGCCACGAAGGCGGAGATGAGGCGCTTGCTGAAACGGCTCTCCGCCTCGGCCAGCTGTTTGGCCTTGGAGCAGGCTTCTTCACCGCCCTCGTGAAAAACGTCTTTCAGGGTTTGTTCCAGGACCTTTTGCCGCGCTGCCTCCGAGGCGTCGGCGGACTCGATGATTTCTTCCATCATGTTCTTGTATTGGACCTTGCGGCGCACGAAGAGGAAGCCGATGACCAGCAGGGCAAGGGTCTCCAGGACCAGCAGTTCCACCAAGAGGATGAGCAATGTGGGATCGACGTTCATGTCAGTGCTGGATCGTCCCCGTCAGGTATGCCGTTGTACGAGAGCGGGTGCGAAAGACCGGCGGCTGGACACGCAGTGCCGCTCCCACCTTCCACTCGTTATAGCGGTTGCCGCGGGAAAATCTTGATGTCGCGGGTCAGTGGTCCGAATTCTCCGGGGCGGGTACGAGCTGGGCGTCCCAGCAGATGGTGTGGCCAAGCTTGAGGATGGGGGCGAGGTGCTCCAGGATCTCCGCCACCTTGGCGGGGGTATCGAAGAATTCCACCACCACCGGCAGGTTCAGGGACAGATCCACCAGGGATGCCCCGTGGAACTTGCCCGAAGGTCCGAATCCGGAGATGCCGCGGAAGACCGTCACCCCGCGCACGTGCTCCCAGTCGTGGAGGCGCTTGAGCAGGGTGCTGAGCTTGGCCTCGCCCTCGGTGAGATAGATGCGAACCACGGTCACTTGCGTGCTGTGCTGAATGGTCATAGCTGCCTCCCCATTAGAATGCCCGCCCAGGCGGCCATCAGGCAGAGGACGACGCTGAGCAGGATGTTGAGCAGGGCCTTGCCCAGGGCGCCCTCTTCCAGCAGGTTGAGGGTTTCCAGGGAAAAGGTGGAAAAGGTGGTGAAGGCACCGAGCAGGCCCACCAGCAAGGCGGCGCGCCAGTGTGGTGTCAGGCTCAGGCGTTCCACCAGCAGGACATACAGCAGTCCCATGAGCAGCGAGCCCAGGACGTTGACGGTCAAGGTGCCGTAGGGAAAGCCCCGTCCCAGCAGGCCGTGCACGGACAGCGAGGTCCAGTAGCGCAGCAACGCCCCCAGGGCCCCGCCAGCGGCGATGGCCAGGAGCTGGCTCAAGCGCGCGCCCCCGATTTCATCATCATCACTTCAGTCATCGGCCTGCTCGCGCCGCCGGGCGTCCAGGGCACGCAGATGGGCCAGTTTCTCGGCGATCTTCTGTTCCAGCCCGCGGGCAACGGGATGGTAGTAGCGGCGCCCCCGCAAGGGCTCGGGGAAATAGTTCTCGCCGGCGGCGTAGCCTTCCGGCTCGTCGTGGGCATAGCGGTAGCCCTTGCCGTAGTCCAGGGATTTCATGAGCCGGGTGGGGGCGTTGCGCAGGTGCAGGGGCACTTCCAGAGAGCCGTGTTCCCGGGCATCGGCCTGGGCCGCACCGAAGGCCCGGTACACGGCGTTGCTCTTGGGGGCGCAGGCCAGGTAGGTCACGGCCTGGGCCAGGGCCAGCTCTCCCTCCGGGCTGCCCAGGCGCTCTTGTACCTCCCAGGCGTCCAGGGCCAGGCCCAGGGCGCGAGGGTCGGCATTGCCGATGTCTTCGCTGGCCATGCGCACCACCCGCCGGGCGATGTAGCGGGGGTCACAGCCTCCGTCCAGCATGCGTGCCAGCCAGTACAGGGCGGCATCCGGGGCCGAACCGCGGACCGCCTTGTGCAAGGCGGAGATCTGGTCGTAGAAGGCCTCGCCTCCCTTGTCGAAGCGGCGCACGCTGCCGCCGGCCAGGACTTCGTCCAGCAACCGATCGTGGACGAGGCGCCGCCCGTCGTCCCGGGGCTCGGCCAGATCGGCGGCGATCTCCAGGAAATTGAGCGCCCGGCGGGCGTCGCCGTCCGCGGCCTGGGCCAGGCGGTCGCGCAATTCCGCGGGCATCTCCAGGTTCAAGCCGCCCAACCCCCGTTCCGCATCCGCCAGGGCACGGTCGATGAGGGCGCGCAGATCGGCGGCGGACAGGGGTTTGAGCACGTAGACGCGACTGCGCGAGAGCAGGGCGTTGTTCAGTTCGAAGGACGGGTTCTCGGTGGTGGCGCCGATGAAGACGAAGGTGCCGTCCTCGATATAGGGCAGAAAGGCATCCTGCTGGGCCTTGTTGAAGCGGTGTACCTCGTCGATGAACAACACCGTGGCACGGCCGGCGGCGCGCTGTCGCTGGGCCTCGGCCACGGCGGCCCGCACCTCCTTGACGCCGGCCATCACCGCCGAGAGGCTGATGAAATGAGCGCGGGCGTAATGGGCCACCATGCGGGCGAGGGTGGTCTTGCCGGTGCCGGGGGCGCCCCACAGGACCATGGAATGCAGCTTGTCTCCCTCGATGGCCAGGCGCAGGGGTTTGCCGGGACCGAGGATGTGGGTCTGCCCGGCGAATTCCTCCAGGGTGCGGGGGCGCATGCGGTCGGCGAGGGGTTGCATGCTGTTCATGAGGGTGCTGGATCGGAGCTGGATCAATGTCGAATCGATGCTGGCGGCCTTGGTTCCGCTTCAGGGTGCAGGAGGATCCGCGCTGTCGTAGATGATATCCACCCCGGCGGGAGGCTGGAAGTGGAACAGCGCCGGGTCCAGTTCGGGATTGCGTTCCAGTCGCGCGAAACGGAGGGTGGTGACCTGACCGAAATCGTCCTCCAGTTCCATGCGCTGCAAGGTGCCGTCCCTGCCGAAGGCCAGGCGGATGCGCGCAAACCCCGTACCGCTCTCCCACGGTTCCAGCACGAGGGAGGACTCGTCCCAGCCGTTCTCTCGGTCCGCTGCCGGGCGGATGTGGAAGCGCCGCTCCAGGGGTTCGGTGCTGCTGAGCAGGGCCGCCGGTGTGGGCCCGAGACTGGCGAAATCGCGCACCGTCACCTGTTCCAGGTCTTCGTCGTACAGCCACAGGCGCCGCCCGTCGCCCACCACCACTTGCCGGTAGGGTTCCCGGTAGTCCCAGCGGAAGCGATCCGGGCGTTGCAGGAAGAAGATGCCGCGGCTTTCCTGAACGATACGACCCCGGGCATCGCGCACCGTTTGCTGGAACTCGGCGCGCAGGGCGGTGAGACCGGAGAAGAAGTCCTCCAGCAGCTGCCGCGGCGCAGGCGGGGCGCTCGCCGCCCCCGCGGGTACCAGCCAGAGGGTCAGGCTCAACAGCAGGCCGAGGTGCGGCAGGCGCTGTACGGAGCGGGGCATGCCGGTCAGTCCGCGGGAGGCGGGGGCGGCGCCAGGACCTCGCGCGAACCGTTGGCCTCCATGGGGCCCACGATGCCCGCCCGCTCCATCTCCTCGATGAGCCGGGCGGCGCGGTTGTAGCCGATCTTGAGGCGGCGCTGGATGCCCGAGATGGAGGCCCGCCGGGTCTCGGTGACGATGCGCACCGCCTGGTCGTAGAGGGCGTCGCTCTCGCCCTCCCCCGCGCCGCCCCGCTCTCCGGGCAGGAGGGTCTCCTCACTCTCGGCGCCGGCCAGTACCTGATCCAGATACTCCGGTTCGCCCGCCTGCTTGAGGAAGTCCACCACCTTGTGGACCTCGTGATCGTCCACGAAGGCCCCGTGGACCCGGGTGGGCACGCTGGTGCCCGCCGGTAGATAGAGCATGTCCCCGTGGCCCAGCAGTTGTTCGGCGCCCATCTGGTCGAGAATGGTGCGGGAATCCACCTTGGAGGAGACCTGGAAGGCGATGCGGGTGGGAATGTTGGCTTTGATGAGGCCGGTGATCACGTCCACCGAGGGCCGTTGCGTGGCCAGGATCAAGTGGATGCCCGAGGCCCGGGCCTTCTGCGCCAGGCGGGCGATGAGCTGTTCCACTTTCTTGCCCACCATCATCATCATGTCCGCCAGTTCGTCCACGATGACCACGATGTAGGGCAGTTCCTGCAACACCGGGGTGGCGCTGCCGGTGTCCGCCTCCCCGCCTTCTTCGCCGCCGGCCTCCTCGGCGGCGGGCGGCCGGGCGAAGGGGTCGGGAATGGGCCGGCCGGCCTCCGCCGCCGCCCGCACCTTGCGGTTGTAGTTGTGGATGTTGCGCACGCCCAGATGGGCCATGAGCCGGTAGCGGCGCTCCATCTCCCCCACACACCAGCGCAGGGCGTTGGCGGCCTCCTTCATGTCGGTGACCACCGGCGCCAGCAGGTGGGGAATGCCCTCGTAGATGGACAGCTCCAGCATCTTGGGGTCGATCATGATGAGGCGCATGTCCCGGGGCGAGGCACTGTAGAGCATGCTCAGCAGCATGGCGTTGATGGCCACCGACTTGCCGGAACCGGTGGTACCGGCGATGAGCAGGTGGGGCATCTTCACCAGGTCCACCACCACCGGGTGGCCACTGATGTCCTTGCCCAGGGCGAGTGGGATGGTGGCGCGGCTTTGCTCGTAGTCCCTGGACTGCAGGATTTCCCGCAGGCGCACGATCTCGCGGTGTTCGTTGGGGATCTCCAGGCCGATGACGGACTTGCCCGGAATCACGTCCACGATGCGCACGCTGATGGCGGACAGGGCACGCGCCAGGTCCTTGGCCAGATTGCTGATCTGGCTGACTTTCACGCCGGGGGCCGGTTGCAGTTCATAGCGGGTGATCACCGGGCCGGGATGGACGGCCACCACCTGCACCTCCACGCCGAAGTCCTGGAGTTTGAGTTCCACCTGCCGGGAGATGGCCTGCAGGGTCTCCTCGGAGATGGTGTGGGGCGTGGCCTCGGGTTCGTCCAGCAGGGCCAGGGGCGGCAAGTCGCCGTCGGCCGGAGAGGTGAAGAGCGGGACCTGGCGTTCCTTGTCCACCCGGGTGCCGGGCTCCAGGGTCTTGATCACGGGTTCGATGCGCGGTTTGGGCCGGCTGACCTGCTTGATCTTTTCGGTCTTGACCGCTTCGGCGCGGCGCTGGCGGGATTGGCGGGCGGCCTTGCGTTCCTGCCGTCGCTGGCGCAGGGCGGCCAGACGGGCGGAGATCCAGGCCGCGGCCGTGAGGGTCAGGCGCCCGGTGCGGTCCATGAGCGCGAACCAGGACAGGCCCGTGAGCAGGGAGATGCCGGTGAGAAACAAGGCCAGCAGGAACAAGGTGGCGCCGGCGAAGCTGAAGGGGGCTACCAGCATGTCGGCCACGATGTCGCCCAGGATACCGCCGGGGTTGGTGGGCAGCAGGGCGCCGGCCTGTTGGAAATGCAGGGTGGCGAGTCCGGCGCCGGTGGCCAGGGTCAGGAGGAACCCGCCGGCCCGGGCCAGTAACAGGCGCAGGGCAGGGGCCGCGGGCGCGCGCCGTCCCCGATAGAACACCCAGCTCGCATAGACCACCATGAAGGGGAAGAGATAGGCCAGGTAACCGAAGTAGAACAGGAACAGGGAGGCGAACCAGGCGCCCACCAGGCCCCCTGCATTGTGGATCTCCTCGGAAGTGGCGCTGTAGGACCAGCCGGGATCGGAAGGGCTGTACGTGAACAGCGACAGGAGCATGTAGAGGGCGATGGCCCCGCTGATCAACAATGCCCCTTCCCGCAGGCCGTGCAGGGGTTTCACGGGGGTGGCGGGGGGATTCTTTCTGCGTGTGGCTTGGGCCAAGTCACGGTCCTCTCTGCAGTCATCGGCGGCGCCATCCGGCATGTCCGCCACGGGGCATGCCCGCCAAAATCCCCGACAATCTAGCGAGTTCAGATGGGATTGTCACGTCTTTTCTCATGTGGCGAGGGTGTCGCCCAGGGCCTCCTGAACCGCCGGGTGTACGATCCTGCCCCGGCGTACGTTGATGCCCGCCGCCAGGCCCGGATCGCGTTCCCAGGCGGGCGCCGCCAGGGCCAGTACATAGGGGGTGAGCACGGCCGACAGGGCCTGTGAAGCGCTACGGGGCACGGCCCCGGGCATGTTGGTGACACCGAAGTGTACCACGCCTTCCCAGACGAAGGCGGGGTCGGCATAGGTGGTGGGGCGGGTGGTCTCGATGCAGCCTCCCTGGTCCACGGAGACGTCGATCACCACGCTGCCCGGGGCCATGCGGCGCACGGTCTCCGCGGTGACCAGGCGGGGGGCGCGGGCCCCCGGGATGAGGACGGCGCCGATGAGCAGGTCGGCTCGGGCCGCCTCTTCGGTCACCTGATCCGCGTAGGCGAACAGGCCCGTGACGTTGGCGCCCAGGCGGCGCTGGGCTTGCAGGCGCCGGCGGTCTCGATCGAAGATCCGCACTTCCGCCCCCAGGGCCGCCGCCACCTCGGCGGCACCCCCGCCGGCATTGCCCGCGCCCAGGATCACCACCCGCCCGCGTCGGGCACCGGGTACACCGCCCAGGAGCAGGCCCTTGCCGCCCTGGGGGCGGTGCAGGAGCTGGCAGCCGATCTGGGTGGCCAGGCGCCCGGCGATATCGCTCATGGGCGCCAGCAGGGGCAGGCCGCCCTGGGGGTCGGTGACGGTCTCGAAGGCCACCGCGGTGAGTCCGATGTCCTGCAGGCGGCGGGCCAGCTCCGGGGCCGCCGCCAGGTGCAGGAAACTGAACAAGAGGTGGTCCTCGCGCAGCAAGTCCAGCTCCTGGGGCTGAGGCTCCTTGATCTTGACGATCAGCCGGGCGCGGTCGTAGAGCGTGGGGGCATCCGGTGCGATGCGTGCGCCGGCGTTCTCGTAGTGCGCATCGTCGTAACCGCTGGCGAGTCCGGCCTCGTGTTCCACCCAGACCTCGTGGCCCGCGCGCACCAGATCGGCCACCGCGGCGGGGATCAGTCCCACACGTCCTTCCATGGTCTTGATTTCCTTTGGAATACCGATTTTCATCGCGCTTTACGCTCTTTTGGTCATCCCGTACTATAAGAGAAGCGCCAGGCATCGGCAAACGCGCCCCGCGCACCAGGCAGCCTGGAGGCGCGCCTGTCTGTGCCCACCGGAAGAACGGGTTGCCGTGCGGTCCGCGCTTGCAGCCTGTCTGTTTCATCGTCAATGCGGTCAAAGGGAGGAGTGCGGAACACATGGCAGAACCCAGACATTGCCGCCTGCTGATCCTGGGGTCGGGACCGGCGGGCTATACGGCGGCCATCTATGCTGCCCGCGCCAATCTCAAGCCGGTATTGATCACCGGTCTGCAGCAGGGCGGCCAGCTCACCACCACCACCGACGTGGAGAACTGGCCCGGAGAGCCCGACGGCGTGCAGGGGCCGGAACTGATGGAGCGCATGTTGCGCCATGCCCAGCGCTTCGATACCGAGATCGTGTTCGATCACATCCAGGAGGCCGATCTGAGCCGGCGCCCGTTTCGCCTGCAGGGGGACAACGGCAGCTATACCTGCGATGCCCTGATCATCGCCACCGGTGCCTCCGCCAAATATCTGGGCCTGCCGTCTGAGGAGGCCTACAAGGGGCGGGGGGTGTCCGCTTGTGCCACTTGCGATGGTTTTTTCTACCGTGACCAAAAGGTCGCCGTGATCGGCGGCGGGAACACCGCGGTGGAGGAGGCCTTGTATCTGTCCAACATCGCCTCCCATGTCACGCTTGTCCATCGCCGCGACCGCCTGCGGGCGGAGAAAATCCTCGCCGACAGGCTGTTCACCCGGGCCGAAAGCGGTAAGGTGAGCATCGAGTGGAACCACGTCCTGGACGAGGTGTTGGGGGACGAGCAGGGGGTGACGGGGATTCGCATCCGCAACGTGCAGGACGGCAGCACCAAGACCCTGGACGTGCACGGGGTCTTCATCGCCATCGGCCATCAGCCCAACACCGCCATGTTCGAGGGCCAACTGGAGATGGAGAACGGTTACATCGTGGTGCAGAGCGGCACCCGGGGCAATGCCACCGCTACCAGCGTACCCGGGGTATTCGCCGCCGGGGACGTGGCCGATCCCGTCTATCGCCAGGCCGTGACTTCCGCGGGGGCGGGATGCATGGCGGCCCTGGATGCCGAAGCCTATCTGGATCGGCTGGAGCACGCACACGACTCCGGCTGAAGGGGTATGGCCGGAGAAGGACTGGCATGGAGGCTGCATGAAGATGGGGGGAGGAGGTCACATGTTCAAGGTAGCGGAAAACCGCAAATACCCCAGGATGACCATCGATTGCGGGATCACGTATCGGGGGGTGGAGGTCGCCGGTCGAGAATCCCGCACGGGTGCCGGCCCAGGAGGGATGGAGGCTGGAGAGGAACGGCAGGGCGTGGCCAAGAACATCAGCGGCAACGGTTTGATGTTCCTGGCGGATGAACCACTGGCAGTGGGCAGCTTCATCGAAGTGAAGATCCAGCCGGGCACGCTCTCCATCCCTCCCTTCAAGGCCATCGTGGAGGTGGTACGGGTGGATGCGACGGTGGCCGCGGAAGAAGGCCGTTACGGCATCGCGGCCAGCATCCATTCGCTGGTGAAATAGCCTCGCTGGCACTCGCGTGGCTCGTCCATGCCGGCGTATGGGGTGACCCATACGCCGGCGCAACGCGTTCATCTCGTCCGCCGCCGGTGGGCGGGACGGTGTTCGTGCGTTTCGGATATGCAGATTCCTCGACTGTTGGACGGGCAGGCGGATGCCTGCGATTTTCCGCCCGTATCTCAGGCCCTCACCGATCCCAACGGCCTGCTGGCCGTGGGCGGGCGGCTGAGCAGCACCTGCCTGTTGCGTGCCTACCGGCAGGGCATTTTTCCCTGGTACTGCGAGTCTCAGCCCATTCTTTGGTGGTCGCCCGATCCGCGCATGGTGCTCTTTCCCGGCGAGTTGCGCATCTCGCGCAGTCTGCGCAAGGCCCTGCGGCGCGGCCTCTACCGGGTGACCGTGGACCAGGCCTTCTCCGAGGTGATCGCCGCCTGTGCCGCCCCGCGCCGAGGCGAACCCGGTACCTGGATCACCCCGGAGATGCAGGCGGCCTATTGCCGCCTCCACCGGGAGGGATGGGCCCATTCCGTGGAAGTGTGGGCGGGGGACGAACTCGCCGGAGGACTCTATGGCGTGGCCATCGGCCGGGTCTTCTTCGGCGAATCCATGTTCCACCGCCGCCGCGATGCCTCCAAGGTGGCCCTCGTGGCCCTGGTGGAACACCTGCGCCGGTGGCACTTCGCGCTCATCGATTGCCAGGTGGCCAGCGATCATCTCGCCACTTTGGGGGCACGCGAAATTCCCCGCGCGCACTTCATAGAACTGCTGGACAGCCATTGTCCTCAGCCCGGCTGGCCTGCAGATGGGGCGGCGGGCGGCGGGGAACCCGAGGAGGCGGCCCTGAAAAGGTACGGCAAGATGTCCGGCAAGAGGTCTGGGAAGGAGTCTGGGAAGGAGTCTGGGAAAATGCCTGGCGGAGAAGGGGCGGGCAAGGCCGAGCACACGAGCGATGACCTCCGGAAGTGAAGGGCGCCTCCGTTGCTTTCTGACCCTGCCGCAGGAATGCGGCTATCTGCAGGGCCAGGAAAGCGTGTCGCTGGTGGTGGACCCGGCCCTGCGCATGGACCGCCGGCTCTACAGCCGCCTGGTGTCGCGAGGCTTCCGCCGCAGCGGCAACCACGTCTATCGGCCCCATTGCGCCGCATGCAGTGCCTGCGTCCCGCTGCGGGTGGACGCCGCGGCCTTTGCTCCCAATCGCAGCCAGCGGCGCGTCTGGCGCCGCAACGCCGACCTGGAAACCAGCATCTCCGAACCGGTGTGCGACCCGGCCCATTTCGAACTCTATGCCCGCTACCTCTCAGCCCGCCATGCGGGGGGCGGGATGGACGACCCCACTCCTGAGGGATACCGGGACTTTTTGTTCGCCGACGGCCTGGAGACTTTATTCCTGGAACAGCGGCTCGCAGGCCGCCTGCTCGGCGTGGCGGTGCTGGATGTCCTGGACGATGGGCTCTCTGCGGTCTACAGCTTCTTCGATCCGGCGCAGGCACGGCGGAGCCTGGGGGTGTATGCCATCTTGCAGGGTATCGCCGAGTGCCGGCGGCGGGAACTGCCCTGGCTCTATCTGGGATATTGGATCGAGGCCTGCCCGCGCATGAACTACAAGGCGCGCTTTCGCCCTCACCAGCTCTATCGGGAAGGACACTGGGAATGGGCGTGAGGCTGGAATCAGCGCCTTCCCCGCCGCCCGGGCGGCGGGGAAGGCGGGGCGGGTTCAGGGTTCTTCGATCAGGAAGTTCAGGAAGCCCGCGCGGTCCTTCTCGCCGACAGCAGCAGGCCCAGCAGGCCCACGCCCAGGAGGGCGTAAGTGCCGGGTTCCACCACCGTGGTGGTGGGGCCGCCACCTCCGCCACCGCCCACGGTCTGGGAAAAGATGTTGCCACCCATGCCGACGATATTGCCCGGGTCACCAATGAATGCCAAGCCACCCAGCTCGGCCGGAAATGCCGAGATGCTCACGCTCATGACCGTTTCGAACACGAAGCTGTCGCCGTCATTGAAAATACCGAGGGAAATGGTGTCCGAATAGTCGCCGAATCGATAACCGAAGAGGTTGGAACTGATCGCATCGTAAGTGCCGCCGAGATCGGTGCCGCTCTCCGTGAGGCTGTGTCCGAGCAGTCCGCCCTCGAGGATTGCAGAGGACTCCCACATCGGCAGGCCGTCGACGAGCACGGTGATGTCGTAACGGGATACGGGCGCACCTGGGCTCACCCCTGTCCCAGCGAAGTCGGCTAGATAGAGACCAGGCCCATTGACGGTGAAGTCATAGAAGAACTCTTGTGTGGCTCCGGAGTCGTTGATCACTGTATCGGTGTTTCGGGAAGTGGCCCGCATTTCGTGGATTGCATTACCGGCGTAGAAGAGTCCGCCCGCGGCCACCGCACCTGCACCGGAGTCGTTGCTGGCCGTGGCGTAGGGACCGCCCATGGTAAAACTACCGTCGATGGCGATACCGGAACCCACGGTGTTCGGAAGCGTGAAGGTAGAGGTGATGCTGGCGGGACTGATGTCGCTTTGGGGGTCGTCGTGTAATACGCTGCCTCCCACCAGATGTTCGGCATTCGTCTCCAACACGAGGGCCTGGACGTTTACGGTAAAGGTTGCGAGCACCCCCAGCATGAACAGGTTCTTGATGTTTATCGCAGCTCTCCTTAAATTTTCGAAGCTATTTGTTTCTCGGTTCACGCCCGTCTGGATCAGGTCTGAATCCGGGGTGAAGATTCGGGGGAGGGAGGTGCTTGACGGACTCCGCGCGGCTCACCGCAGGCGCGAATGTCAGTCGTTGTTAAATTTTGGTAATTCCTAAACAAATCGGACCAGATTTTGTAGTCTGGTCTGTATATGAGACGGTGTACGGAATGCGGTTATACTCGCGCGTGGAAGCTTGAGGACGGGCGTTTCAAATGCCGTCGCTGTGGCCGGCGCTATACTTGGACGACGGTAT
>WFNO01000114.1 GCA_015488555.1 Gammaproteobacteria bacterium | reverse complement strand
GCCGGTGAACTGCTGGCCCGCATGCCTGAAAAAGGCGAACCGCTGCGCCAGCTCGCCTACCACCTCTACACCCTCTGCGAACGCGCCGGCTGGGCCGAAGACGCCCGGGCGTATAATGAACTCATCGGCGCCTGGCACGCCATCGTCACCGCCTCCCATGAGGTGGGCCACAAGGGTGAATCGCTGGAACTGGATCTGTAGGAGAGGCTCATATGCACATCGAATCCATCAAGTTGAAAAATTTCAAGAGCTTCAAAGATGCTCAGATGCTGGATATCCCGAAGTTCTGCGTGGTCGTTGGGGCCAATGGCAGTGGCAAATCCACCTTGTTCAGCGTATTTGAATTTCTGAAGGAAGCATTGACCGGTAACGTACATACTGCGTTACTCAAACTGGGGGGGAGTCGTGGTTTCCAGGAGGTTCGCACCAGGGGTGCCGATGGAAATATCGAAATCGAGCTCAAATTTCGCGAATCTGATTCTTCGCCCCTGGTGACTTACTTCCTGTCGATCGGAGAGGAAAATGGCCGTCCGTTCGTTGCCCGGGAGATCCTCAAGTATCGCAGGGGAAGCGGAGGTCAGCCATGGCATTTTCTGGATTTTTCCAAGGGTGAAGGAGAAGCGGTTACCAACGAAATAGAAAATGTCACCGATGTACGCCAGCTTAAACGCGAACACCAGAAACTGCGCTCTCCCGAAATATTGGCGGTAAAGGGGCTGGCACAGTTTGAGCGTTTTCCCGCTGTCATGACACTGGGAAACTTGATCGAGAACTGGCATATCTCGGACTTTCATATCAGTCGCGCCAGACCGGAGCAGGAAGCCGGCTATGCTGAACATCTTTCCCGTGAAGGTGAGAACCTTTCCCTGGTGATCGAGTTTTTGCATCAGCGCCATCCCGAGGTTTTTAACAAAATCCTCAAGAAACTTTCCGAAAGGGTCCCTGGCATTACAAAGGTTGACGCTAAAACCACCGAGGAAGGCCGGGTATTACTGAGGTTTCAGGATGGCGCATTCGAGGATCCATTTCTGGCTCGCTACGTGTCTGACGGTACAATCAAGATGCTGGCTTATCTGGTACTTCTTTATGATCCATCTCCACATCCTCTCCTTTGTGTAGAAGAGCCGGAAAATCAACTCTATCCGACATTGCTTTGGGAACTCGCGGAGGAGTTTCGCGCCTATGCCGAGCGGGGCGGCCAAGTCTTTGTGTCAACGCACTCCCCTGATTTCCTCAATGCGGTAGAACTCGATGAAGTCTATTGGCTGGTCAAAGAGGATGGCTGCACCGCTATTCGTCGCGCACGCGATGATGCCCAGCTCAAGGCTTTTGTCAATGAAGGCGATCAGATGGGCTATCTCTGGAAAGAAGGTCTGTTTCAGGGAGCAGGGCCGCAATGACACAGTTGGTTTTCTTCCTGGAAGAACCGTCGGCAAGAGAAATGCTCAAGGGACTTCTGCCCAAGCTGTTACCGGAAGGGTTTGAGGTTCAATATGTGGTGTTCGAAGGAAAGCAGGATTTGGAAAAGCGCCTACCGAGGAGATTGCGGGCATGGCAGCGGCCCGATGCACGCTTTATTGTGTTGCGAGACAAGGATAGCGCGGATTGCGTGGAACTCAAGCAGCGGCTGGCCCAACTTTGCGCAGAGGCTGGAAAAGAAGATGCCCTGGTTCGCATTGCTTGTCACGAACTGGAGTCCTGGTATCTTGGTGACCTCGCCGCCGTCGCTACCGCCATTGGCCCGACTGGCCTTGCCAGGCAACAGGGTAACCGGAAGTTTCGCGATCCAGACCGCCTGGCTAATCCATACCAGGAATTGAAACGGATTGCTCCGGAATACCAAAAGGTGTCCGGGTCGCGCGCGATTGGCCCCCAACTCTCGATTGAAAACAATCATTCAACCAGTTTCAATATTTTTGTTAATGGTATCCAGCGGCTAATCGCGGATGGAGCGAATATATGAGTCTGCAACCCTGGCGTGAGATCGCCACACCCCATAAAGACGTCTTGCAGGGCACCTTCAAGCAGTCGGAGTTCGCCGCAGACATCACCCAGGTGGCCAACGGTACGGCACCGGCTGAATACCAGGACGCCGAGCAGTTCTTCGCCCGCACCTTCATCACCGAGGGCATGCGCCTGCTGCTGATCTCGGTGGCACAGCGCCTGGCGGGCCAGGGTGGCGATCCGGTCATCCAGTTGCAGACCGCATTCGGCGGTGGCAAGACCCACACGCTGCTGGCTGTCTACCACCTGGCTTCGCGCTCGGTGCCCACCTCCCGTCTCAGCGGGATTCCGCCACTGCTCGACGAGGCGGGTATCACCGACCTCCCCGAGGCCCGTGTAGCCGTAATCGACGGCATCAAGCTCTCGCCCAGCCAGCCGCGGAAACAGGGCAAACACACCATCAACACCCTGTGGGGCGAGCAGGCCTGGCAACTGCTGGGTGAAGCGGGATTCGAGCAGGTTGCCGACAGTGACCGGGACGGCACCTCGCCCGGCAAGGAGATCCTGGCGGAGCTGATTCGTCAGGCCGCGCCCTGCGTGATCCTGATGGATGAACTGGTGGCCTTCATCCGCCAGCTCGAGGTGGGCAAGCAGTACAAGGCAGGCACTTTCGACAGCAATGTGAGCTTCATTCAGGCGCTCACCGAGGCCATGAAGGCCGTCCCCAACGCCATCCTGCTCGCCTCCCTGCCGGAATCGGAAGTCGAAGCCGGCGGCACCATGGGCCAGCGAGCCCTGGAAGCGCTGGAGAAGTATTTCGCCCGGGTCGAGTCGGTCTGGAAACCGGTTGCGACCGAAGAGGCCTTCGAGATCGTCCGCCGGCGCCTGTTCGAGAATCCCGGCGATCGGGCCGAGGTGGAAGGGATCAGCCGTCAATTCTCTGACTTTTACCGGCAACATGCCGAGAAGTTCCCGGTGGAAACCCAGTCCAACGAGTATTTCGAGCGCCTGTGCCGATCCTACCCCATTCACCCGGAGATCTTTGACCGACTCTACGAGGACTGGTCCACGCTGGAGAAGTTTCAGCGCACCCGTGGCGTGCTCCAGTACATGGCCATCGTGATCCACCGGCTGTGGAACACCGACAACCGCGATGCGCTCATCATGCCCGGGACACTCCCCCTGGATGACAGCAACGTGCGCACCAAGAGCATCCATTATCTTCCCCAGGGCTGGGAACCAGTGATCGAGCGCGAGATCGACGGGCCGCATTCTGTGCCTGCCGAGATCGACGGCCATGACACCCGCTTCGGCAGCGTTCAGGCCGCGCGCCGGACAGCCCGCACCATCTTTCTCGGCAGCGCACCTGCTGCGGCAAACCAAGCTGTTCGGGGCATCCAGACCGAGCGCATCCTGCTGGGTGCCGTTCAGCCCGGACAGACCGTCGGGGTGTTCGAGGATGTGCTGAAACGTCTGCGTGACCGTCTGCATTATCTCTATTCCGAGCAGGACCGGTACTGGTTCGACACACGACCGAACCTGCGGCGGGAGATGGAGAGCCGCAAGCAAAACATCGAAAAAGGCGTGCTCGACGACTTGATCAAGCAGCGTGTCAGCCGGGTATTCGGGAAGAACCACCAGTTCGGTGGTATTCATGTCTTCACACCTTCGGTGGATATCCCGGACGACTACGGATCCGGCCCTCGGCTGGTGGTGCTGCCTCCCGAAGCGGCCTACACCCGGGGCGAGACCAACCCGGCCTGGTCGCAAGCCGAAGAAATCTTGCGCAAGCGGGGTGACCAGCCACGCCAGAAGCAGAACCGGCTTATTTTCCTGGCGCCGGACTTCGACGTGGTCGGCCGCCTCAAGGAACAGGCACGGATCTACCTGGCTTGGGACTCCATCGTTACCGATATCGAAAACGGCACCCTGAACCAGGACATCTCCCATCTCAACCAGGCAAAGCGCAGCCGGGACCATGCCGAGCAGTCCCTGGGCCAGTTGATACGGGAGACCTGGAAATGGCTGATCGCACCGGTCGAGGACTTCGTCAAAGGAAAACCGCAACTCGAGTGGGAGGCTGTTCAGATCTCACCCACTGCTCCCAACCTTGTCCAGGCAATCGAAGACAAGTTGCGTGAAGAGGAATGGCTGATCTATGAGTGGTCACCCATTCACCTTCGAAATCTACTTAAACAATGGTATCTGAAGGACGGCGAAACTGAAGTAAGCGCACTCAAGGTGTGGCAGGATACCTGCCATTACCTCTATCTGCCCCGCCTGGTCAATGACCAGGTATTCCGGGACGCCATCGCCAAAGGTGTCGAGACGGAAGACTATTTTGGTTTCGCCGCGGGCAGGGACGGCGGCCGCTACCTGGGTTTTGTCTTCGGGCAGCCCACGACGATCGTACTGGACGAGTCCTCACTGCTGATCGACCGGGAAGCTGCTCTGGCTTGGCGCGAACGCATGGAGAACGAAAGGCGCCAACAGGGAGACGGTGGCGTATCAGGCGCTTCCCCAACAGCCGCTAGGAGCATATCGGGCGAGGGTGAGACAACTTCCCCAACACCCGCTGGCGGCACATCTCCTGGAATTCCGCCAACCACTTCCGCCAAAAAGCAGTTCTACGGCACCATCACGCTCGATCCGATCAAGGCCAAGATGGATTTTGCCACCATCATGGATGAAGTCGTTCAGCAGTTCACCTCAAAACTTGGTGTGGATGTAAAAATCTCCGTCGAGATTCAAGCTCAGAGCAAAGATGGATTCGACGAAGCGCTTCAGCGCATCATTAAGGAAAACTGCAATACGTTGAAGTTCGACGGCTCGGAATTCGAAGAAGGTGAATGAGAGCAGCCAGGTATGTTTCGCTACCTGGGACGCAGCGTTACAAGGGCCTGCCATCCGCTGTTATAGATAGTCGATCAGCTTGCCCGTGGTCTGGCGCAGCCGCAGGCTGAGCAGGTTGGCCAGTTTCCACAGGACCTTGTTGGCCAGTTTGGGATGGTCGCGGCAGATGGCGAGGAGGTTCTCCCGGGTCAGGAGGAGGAGTTTGGAGGGCGCCACGGTGACGGCGGTGGCGGAGTAGGGCAGGCCGTCCAGCACGGACATCTCGCCGATGGCCTTGCCAGGGCGCACTTCCACCAGCTTCTTGTATTCGCCCTTGTCCCCGTTCTTGTACAGTTCCAAGCGCCCTTCCACCAGCAGGCACATGAGGCCGGTACGCTCTCCTTCCCGGAAGATGATGGTGCCCTGCTTGGCGCCGTAGGCGAGGATGTAGCGGGCGATGATGTGGTTCTCGTCCGGATAGAATTCCCCGAACATCTGGGTGCTTTCCAGCATGTTGACGAGGGTCTTGCGAAACGCCTCGCCGCTGCCCAGTTGTTCCAGGCCGGGGGTGTTGATCTTGGGTCGGCGTGCAACCATGGTCTTCTGCTCCTCGTCGCGAGCAAGCCACTGCCTTAACAGGCTGTTGCAATGCTACTCACGCGGCGCGATCCGGTGTTGAAAATGGCCTCGAAATGCTCATTTGCCATTTGTAAACTGCGCTTTCCCGGCCATTTTCGCCTGGTCTCGCGCTCGCCTGAGCGAATTTCGACAGCCTGTTAAGGGCGGAAGCGCCGGATTCGCTGCCGCAGCTCATTCAAACGCCGCTTGCCGGACGGTTCTCCGGTGCCGGTAGGGGCATAGCGCAATTCCGTGTAGAGGCGGCAGATGGCCTGGGCCTGCGCGGCCCATTCCGGCCGGCTCCTGCTGATTCTATCGGCAAAGTCGCGCGGACCTTCACTGGGACGGCGCGCCAGACCGCACCGGGCCAGTTTGCGGCAGAACCGGCCGTAGAGCCGCGCGGCAGGATCCCGCCGGCGGCGCTGGGCGAGCACCAACAAGGCGACCACCACCGCCAGGGCCAGCAGCAGGGCTCCAGCCAGCAGCCAGGCCCGCTTACTCCAGTCGCCCAACCCCCAGCGCGCCAGCAGTTGCTGCTGCAGATCGTGGCCATAGCCCAGGACCCACTGATTCCAGCCGTCGTGCAGGACGTCCAAACCGTGGTGCAGGCGATCCCACACAGATCCGCCATGTGGCTGTCGGAACGGGTGCGCCAGTTCCTGTTCCAGGGCCGTGTCGATACCGCGTTCGATGCGCTGCGGCGCCACCGCCGCCGTAGGATCGACGCGCACCCATCCCTCCTGCGGCAACCAGACCTCGGACCAGGCATGGGCGTCGCGCTGGCGGACAACCAGATAGCCACCCACGGGATTGCGCGTACCGCCCTGATAGCCCGTGACGATACGGCTGGGGATGCCGGCGGCGCGCATGAGGACCGTGAAGGCGGCCGCATAGTGTTCGCAAAAGCCCCGCCGGGTCTGAAACAGGAACTGATCCAAAGGATGAGGCTGGTCCAGCAATGGGGGTTCCAGGGTGTAGTAGAAGGGTTGGTCGCGAAAGAAGCGCAGCGCCGCCTGCACCACGCCCCAGTCATCCGCGCTCTGGGCGCGCAGGCGCCGGCCCAATTCCAGGGTACGGGGGTTGGCGCCGGCGGGTAGCTGCAAGGCCAGGCGCCGGCGTTCGGGGGTGAGGGCGCCGGTGCGGTAATGCAGGTGGGAGGCAGTGGTGTAGCGCAGGACCTGGTTCACGGGCCGGGAGGCCAGCAGCAGGAGATCGGCGTGACGGTGGCTGCCCGGCGGCAGCAGGGTGGGCAGGTCCAGGGCGTAGAGCCAGCGCCGTCCGTGGGGTTCCAGGGTCACTTGATAGCGCACCGCCTCGCCGTCCAGTTGGAGGGTGGGAGGCCGGCTGCCTGGGGCGTCCGATTCGGCTTGCGCCAGCCAGTTGCGGCCGTCGGTGTACCAGAGTACCGGTCCCCGCCAATAGAGCAGGCTGGAGTCGGGCACGGGGCCATCGAAGCGCACCCGGAAGGCCACGGCGTCCGACTGTCCCAGGCGGCTGATACTGCCCGGACTCATGCGATCGTCGAGTCCCCCGTCGCCGGCTGCGGGAGTGCCCCACAGCGGCCCTGGCAGGCGTGGGAAGAGTACGAACAGAATCAGCATCACCGGCAAAGCCTGGAGGATCAGCCCGCCCGCCTGGCGCAGCACCTGCGCGGTGGATGCGGGCCGCGGCCCGTACTGGAGCTGCACAAGGGCGGCGGTGACCACCAGGAACACCAGGAGCTGATAGAGCAACACAGGCAGGGATTGGTCGTACAAGGCCAGGGTCGCGGTGAGAAAATAGGTGAGCGCCAGCACTAGCGCACCATCCCGGGGGCGGCGGGTCTCTAGGAGTTTCAGGGCCAGCATGAGCGTGAGCAAGGCGGTGCCGGCATCCCGCCCGAGCACGGTGCCGAAGGTGAGCTGCACGGCAGCCATGGCCGCCAAGGTCAAGAGCAGACGCAATCGACGAGCCGGCAAGGGCCAGCCCCGCTGCAAGGCCTGCCAGCGCCACAATCCGACCAGAATGCAGGCCGCTCCCAGGAAGAGGGGGAGTTGTCCCAGCAAGGGCAACAATGCCAGTCCCCATGCCGCCAGCAACAGGCTGGTGCAGCGCGGGTGCAAGGCGGGCGCTTGCAAGGTGGCCGGGCTCATGGCTTGCGGGGATGGAGAGCCAGGGCCTCCAGGCAGCGATGCAGATGAGCGGGTCCGCGGTTCAAGGGGATTTCCAGACCGGGCAGGCGCAGCCCATAACGGAGGCTGGACCGTTCGGCGTCCAGCACCCAGCGGCACAAGCGCCTCAGGCGGGCTTCGGTGTCCATCCCCGCGAGCGCTTCCCACTCCAGCCAGCACTCGTCGCACTCGCGGTGGGCGAACAGCTTGGTGAGCGGTTCTCGGCCCCTGGCAGCGGCCTTCCAATCAACGTGCCGAGGGGAATCGCTGGATTGATAACGGCGGTGTCCCAGAAAGTCGTCGTTGCCCTCCACCACGCGCCCATCGCGGCCCCCGGAGCGGCGCGCAGCCGGAGCCGGGGGCGGCAAGCCCCCTTCTGGCTGGGGATAGATCAGGCAGCACACGTCCAGTCGGAGGCGCGACCAAGCCCGGAACAGCCCCAAAGGATAAGTGGTGGCCACCACCACGGTGCCCAATTCGGCCCAACCACGGCGGCGAGTGGGGCGGCACAGCTCCACTTCGCAGTGGCCAGCGGCGGGGATGTCCACGCAGACTCCGGCGCACGCCCGTGGATCTTCGTCTTCTTCCGAATGCAGGTGCAGGGCGGGACGGATATCGCCGCGGGTATTGTCCACAAAGACGGTGTAGCGCGCCGGTTCACCACAGAAGACCCGGAAGCCGCGCCCGCCGCGCAACTGCAATCCAGCCAGATTGCGATAGGTATGGATGGCTGCCACCATGCCCAGGCCGGCGAGCAGGAAGGCGAGCAGGAAACCAGTGCTGTTGGCGTAGTTGGTGGCGCCCAGCGTGAGCAGGAAGATCAGCAGGCCGTAGAGCAGGCCGTAACGAGTGGGCAGGATGTAGATGCGCCGGATGGACAGGACCACCGGCCCCTGACGGTCGTGGCGGCGGCGGTCGATGTGGAGCAGCCGATAGAGGCGGTGGGAGAGCGTGGTGACCGAGAAGGCCATGGCGCCGGCACTCCTTCAGGGCACGGCAACGGCTTCCAGTAGCGCAGTGCTCAGGTCACCGTCGCCGGCGGGGTGATCCGCCGCGGGTTGCAACCGGTGGCCCGCCACCGCAGGCAGCACGGCCTGTACGTCCTCGGGCAAAACATGGTCACGACCCTCCAGCAGGGCCCAGGCCTGGGCGCAGCGCAGCAGCGCCAGTCCAGCTCGCGGCGATAAGCCATTGCGAAACAGCGGCGCTTCGCGACTGTAGGCCAGCAACGCCTGGAGATAATCTACCAGCGCCTCCGAGACGTGCAGGCGGGGCACCTCGGCCTGGATGCGCAACAGGGTCTCGGGATCCAACACCGGTTCCAGGGCCTGGAGCAGGCTGCGGCGCTCCTGGCCCAGGAGCAGAGCGCGTTCCGCCACTCTGTCCGGATAGCCCATGTGCAGGCGCATGAGAAAGCGGTCCAGCTGGGATTCCGGCAGGGGAAAGGTGCCGATCTGGTGCACAGGGTTCTGGGTCGCGATGACGAAGAAGGGTTGCGGCAGGGGATGGGTCTCGCCCTCGGTGGTTACCTGGAACTCTTCCATGGCCTCCAACAAGGCACTCTGGGCCTTGGGCGTAGCCCGGTTGACCTCGTCCGCCAGGACCAGTTGGGAGAAGATGGGGCCTGGATGGAAGCGGAAGGCGGCTCTTTCCTGGTCGTAGACCGAAACGCCCAGGATATCCGCCGGCAGCATGTCACTGGTGAACTGGATGCGCTGGAAGCGCAGCCCCAGAGTGCGGGCCAGCACGTGAGCCAGGGTGGTCTTACCCACCCCCGGCAAATCTTCGATGAGCAAGTGGCCGCGGGCCAGCAGACAGGTGAGGGCTTGGCGCAATACGGTCTCCTTGCCCAGGATGATGTCGCTCATGGCGGCCAGGGCTCTCTCGAGCAGGCCGATGGTGCGGGCTTCGGTGCGGGAACGAATCGCGGGTCTCGACATGCGTATATGAATAAGTGGTTGATCTTGATATCATCTTGTCCCCCAGCCGGCGGCGGGACCCTATGCAAGTTAACGGCCGCCTGGGCAAGGGCTTTACTAAGACAAACGATGATGAAGCCTCGTTTAGAGCGTGCCCGATGCGCTTCACGGGTAATGGCCCGGTCTTTAGTAAAGTAAATGGCCGGTGAAGTGGCGGCTCCCGCATTTTCTGGCGAGACGAGAGCAGCGGAGCGGAACATGCGTTATCCCGAAACCTTCGAGGTCATTGTGGTGGGCGGCGGCCATGCCGGCGTGGAGGCGGCACTGGCGGCCGCGCGCATGGGGGCGCGGACCCTGTTGCTCACCCACAACATCGAGACCCTGGGCCAGATGAGTTGCAATCCGGCCATCGGCGGCATCGGCAAGGGTCATCTGGTGAAGGAGATCGATGCCCTCGGCGGGCTCATGGCCCTGGCCGCGGACCAAGCCGGCATTCACTTCCGGCGTCTCAACAGCCGCAAGGGGCCGGCAGTTCGGGCCACACGCGCGCAGGCGGACCGGATGCTGTACAAGCAGGCGGTGCGCCGGGCGGTGGAGCGACAGGTAGGCTTGACCCTGTTCCAGCAAGCGGTGGACGACCTGGTGGTGGAGGGCGAGCGGGTGGCGGGTGTGGTGACCCAGTTGGGGATCGAGTTCCGCGCGCCCGCGGTGATCCTCACGGTGGGCACCTTCCTCGGCGGCCGCATTCACGTGGGCTTGAGCAGTCACGCCGGGGGCCGGGCTGGTGACCCCCCGGCGCAGTCGCTGGCCCAGCGCCTGCGCGAATTGCCCTTCCGCGTGGGGCGACTCAAGACGGGAACCCCGCCCCGCCTGGACGGTCGCAGTCTGGATTTCAGCCGCATGACCGAACAGCCCGGCGACGATCCCCGGCCGGTGTTCTCCTTCCTGGGTTCACCCGAGGTACATCCGCCCCAGGTGAGCTGTTACATTACCGCCACCTGCGCCCGCACCCACGAGATCATCCGTGAGGGGTTGGACCGCTCGCCGCTTTACTGCGGTCGCATCGAAGGGAGCGGTCCCCGCTATTGCCCATCCATCGAGGACAAGGTGGTGCGCTTCGCCGAAAAGGACTCGCACCAGATCTTCGTGGAGCCGGAGGGTCTGGATTGCCGGGAAGTCTATCCCAACGGCATCTCCACCAGCCTGCCCTTCGATGTGCAGTGGGCCCTGGTGCGCTCCATCCCGGGCTTCGAGCAGGCGCGGATCACCCGGCCGGGGTATGCCATCGAATACGATTATTTCGATCCCAGGGATCTTCGGCCCTCCCTGGAGACCCGCTTCATCCAGGGGCTGTTCTTCGCCGGCCAGATCAACGGCACCACCGGCTACGAGGAGGCGGCCGCTCAGGGCCTGCTGGCTGGACTCAACGCCGTGCGCAGGGTGCGCGGGCAGGACCCCTGGTGGCCGCGCCGCGATCAGGCCTATCTGGGCGTGTTGGTGGACGATCTGGTCACGCGGGGCACCCAGGAACCCTATCGCATGTTCACCAGCCGGGCGGAATACCGCCTGTTGCTGCGAGAAGACAACGCCGACCTGCGCCTGACGCCCGAGGGCCGGCGCCTGGGACTGGTGGACGACCAGCGTTTTCGCGCCTTCGAAGCCAAGCGCGAGGCCATCGAACGGGAGCAACAACGCCTGCGCGCCACCTGGCTGCGTCCCGGCCAGCCGCAGGTACAGACATTGCCCGGGGGGCCGTTGAGCCGGGAGTGCTCCGCCTTGGATCTGCTGCGCCGCCCCGAGATGCGCTACGAGGACCTGGTGCGCCTGCCGGGACTGGGCCCGGGGGTGGGCGATCCCCAGGTGGCGGAACAAGTGGAGATACAAGCCAAGTACGCCGGCTACATCGAGCGCCAGGAAGCAGAGATCGCCCGCCGCCGCCGGCGCGAGACCTTGCCCCTGCCGGAGGATCTGGATTACGCGCAGGTCCAGGGCCTTTCCACCGAGGCTCGCCAGAAACTGGCCGCTGCCCGGCCCGCCACCCTGGGCCAGGCGGCACGCCTGGAAGGGGTGACGCCGGCGGCCATCAGCCTGGTGTTGGTGTATCTCGAGAAACGGGCCCGGCGAAACACCTCCGTTCAAAGCAATACCGGGAGCGATTCTGGGAGCGATTCTGTGAGTGACTCTGGGAGGAGCGGTCGCGGGAGCGACCCCGCAGCGACGGCGCGAGCCAATCGGGGATGATCACAGAAGATCACGGGTGATATCGCCTGATCGCGCAAATTGCGAGCAATTCGATGCGGAAAGCCGAAATGGCGTCAATCGACCCTGGAAGGTAGCTCCGGCGTGATGGGAGATGGGCGTGCGGGCGAGGCGGCAGCGGCGAAGGGGCTGGAGCGGGTGGAGGCCGGTGCTGGCCGTATTGGCGGCGATGATGGCGAGCTGCGCGGGGCCGCCCTCCCAAACGGCCGACCTCTGCGCCCTGTTCCAGGAGCGTCCCGGCTGGTACCGGGATGCGGTGGATGCCGCTCGCCGCTGGGGCACGCCGGTGCACGTGCAGATGGCCATTCTGAACCAGGAATCGGCCTTCCGGCCCCATGCCCGGCCGCCGCGCAAGAAGTTGTGGGGGGTCATTCCCACCACCTGGCTCAGTTCCGCCTATGGCTATGCTCAGGCAAAGGACGAGACTTGGGACTGGTACCGGCAGCGTACCGGTCGTCGCGAGGCGGATCGTGACGATTTCGGGGACGCCGCCGATTTCGTGGCCTGGTATGTGCGCATGAGCCAGGAGCGGTTGGGTATTTCCAAGTGGGACGCCTACAATCAGTACCTGGCCTACCACGAGGGCCACGCGGGTTACCGGCGCGGCAATCATGCGGCCAAGGACTGGCTCCAGCGCGTGGCCAGGCGGGTGGCCGAGACGGCGGAGCGTTATCGCGCCCAGTTGGCCACTTGCCGGGCGGCGCTGGAACGTTCGCCCTGGTTCTGGCCCTTCAATCTGCGCTGAATCACTGGCGTACCCGCCTTGCGCGGCGGGTGAGAGGACAACAAGAAGAAATGTTCACGATCATCCCATGAAGACCTTCCACGGACGCTTGGCGCGGATCGCCGCGGCCATCGACGCCTTGAACGAATGGATCGGTCGGGCAGTGTCGTGGCTGGTGTTGGCCATGGCCCTCATCATCGGCTACGACGTGGCCATGCGCTATCTGTTCCAGAGTGGTTCGGTGGCTCTGCAAGAACTGGAGTGGCATCTGTTCGCGTTGATTTTTCTGCTGGGCGCGGCCTATACCTTGAAGCACGATGCTCACGTGCGAGTGGACATGTTCTATCGCAGTCGCTTCGTGAGTCCCCGGGGGCGGGCCTGGATCGATTTCGCGGGTTGTTTGCTGTTTCTAATGCCCTTCTGTTTGATGGTCATCGCCGGCAGTCTGCCCTTCGTCGAGAACGCCTATCGCCTGGGTGAGGGCTCCCCCGATCCCGGCGGATTGCCCCACCGTTATCTCTTGAAGGCCGCCATTCCCGTGGGTTTCGCCCTGCTCTTGCTCCAGGGCCTGGCCCTGGCCATCCGTAGCGTGTTGGTACTGCGTTCTGAAGGCGGCCCAGACCACCGAGGGGGGCAAAGGAAAGGTATGGAGAATATCGGCTGATGGAGATCGAGGCTTGGGCCCTGGTGATGTTTGGAGTGGCGGTGGCGCTGCTGCTCCTCGGGTTTCCGGTGGCCTTCACCTTGGGTGCGGTGTCCATGTTCTTCGGCGCCGTCTTTCTGGAATGGGAGTTTTTCGACCTGTTGCCCCTGCGCATCTGGGGTATCATGACCAATTTCACCCTCCTGGCCGTGCCTCTGTTCGTGTTCATGGGCGTGATCCTGGAGAAATCCGGCCTGGCGGAGGAGCTGCTGGAGACTATGGGCCGCCTGTTCGGTCGCGTGCGGGGCGGCCTGGCCGTCTCCATCGTGGTGGTGGGGGCAATGCTTGCGGCCACCACCGGCGTGGTGGGCGCCACCGTGGTCACCATGAGCGTCATTGCCTTGCCCGCCCTGCTCAAGCACCGCTATCATCCTTCGCTTGCCGCCGGAACCATCGCCGCCTCCGGCACCCTGGGACAGATCATTCCGCCCAGCATCGTTCTCATCCTACTGGGGGACGTGATGGGGGTGCCCGTAGGGAGTTTGTTCATCGCCGCGGTGGGCCCGGGCCTGCTGCTCATCGGGTTGTTTATCGCTTATATCCTGCTGGTGGCCTGGTGGCGTCCAGCGGCCGCACCTGCGGTGCGGGACGGGCCGAAGGGCGAAGAAGGCGTAGAATGGAGCCGGGTGCTAAGCAGCCTGTTGCCTCCTCTATTGCTGATGGTGGCGGTACTGGGATCCATCTTCTTCGGCATTGCCTCGCCCACCGAGTCCGCGGCGTTGGGCGCTCTGGGGGCCATGGCCCTGGCGGGCCTGCGCCGGCGCCTGACCCTGGTTCACCTGCAGGAGGCCATGCGCCAGACCACGCGACTGACCAGCATGGTGTTTCTCATCCTCATCGGCGCCACCGCCTTCGGCCTGGTGTTTCGCGGCATGGGGGGGGATATGCTGGTGGAGGATTTGATGACTGCCCTGCCCGGCGGGGAATGGGGCTTCCTCGCCGTGAGCATGCTGCTCATCTTCGTCCTCGGCTTCTTTCTGGACTTCCTGGAGATCTGTTTCATCGTGGTGCCCATTCTTGCGCCCGTCGCCGACTACCTGGGAATCGACCTGTTGTGGTTCGCCGTGTTGATCGCAGTGAATCTGCAGACCTCCTTTCTCACGCCGCCCTTCGGGTTTTCTCTTTTCTACCTCAAGGCCGCCGCCCCGCCGGAGATCCGCATCCAACAGATCTATCGCGGCATCGTGCCCTTCGTGCTCATTCAATTGTGTACCCTGGCTGTGCTGGTGGCCTGGCCGCAGCTGGCTCTCTGGCTGCCGGAATGGATGGATCGCCTGCAGGGGTTCTAGTGAGGAAGACCGCTTCCTGGCCATAGCTGAGGCGGGCAAAAAAAACCCCGGTCAAATGGAGGGAGGGATTGGGGAGAGAATTTGACCGGGGGCAGGCATTGGGCAGATCCTGAGGATACCGCCCGCCTACAAAAGGGCTGTCATTTGGCTTGCGTTGCTTGTCTAGCAGGCTGTTGAAATTCGCTCAGGCGAGTGCGAGACAAGGCGAAAATGGCCGAGAAAGCGCAGTTTACAAAAAATAGGTAAATGAGCATTTCGAGGCCATTTTCAACACCGGATCGCGCCGCGTGAGTAGAATTTCAACAGCCTGCTAGGGAGATGGGGGCGGGGCGGCGAAAAATCAAGGGCCCCGCGGCGGGGCTTCACACCAGGGCCAGCAGGCCGCAGAAATTGTACCAGCGAAAGAAGCTCTCGCAACGGCGAAAACCGTTTTCCAGGAGCAGGCGCTCGTTCTCCAGGGCCGTGTAGGGAATGAGCACGTCTTCCAGGGCCTGGCGCTTGCGCATGATCTCCAGGTCCTGGTAGCCGTTGCGGCGCTTGAAGGCATGGTGGCGGTCCGTGAACAAGGCGTCCAGCGACGCTGTGCGACAACGCACCTTTTCCACCAGGATCAGGCAACCGCCCGGGCGCAGGCCGGCGGCGATGGTGGCGATGAGCGGGGCGCGGCGTTCTGGACGAACGAACTGTAGGGTGAGGTTCAGGATCACCACCGAGGCATCCTCGATGGCGGGCAGCGCCTGGAGGTCCTGGCAGCGCAGCTCGCAGGGACGGGCAAAACCTGCCGCCTGCAGCTTGGCCCGGGCCCGGGCCAGCATGGCCTCGGAGGCGTCGATGCCCACCAGCCGCACGCCGGGCGGCAGTTGCCGGTCCAGCGCCAGGAATGTGGTGCCAGTGGCACAGCCCAAGTCGTAGAGCGTGCTGCCGGGCACGGCGAAGGCCCCGGCGATTTCGGCCACCATGCATTGCAGTTCCCGGTACAGGGGTACGGAACGCTGCAGCATGTCGTCAAAGACGCGAGCGGTGTCCGGTCCGAAGTCAAAGGTACCGGGTGCGGGCGCGCGGGTGCGGAAGAGCCGGTCACGGCTCTCTTCACGCGAAACCCGTGGCTGCCAAGTCTCGGGCGGTAGTGGCTTGGAGCTAGACATTTCCCAGACATTTCCTCGTTTCAAGTGTCTCGGGCCTGGGCATAGGCCGATTCGGAGATGGTGCTCCAGGCCTCGTGGGTAGCTTGGAAACTCCGGTAGTGTTCGTAGACCCGGCGGAACAAGGCGTCCTTGGCCGCTTCCTCTTCCAAAGTCTGGCCGGTGAGGCGCTGCAAGGCCGCCAGTACCTCGCGCGGGAAGACGCGCACCTGGACGCGGTATTTTTCCTTCAGGGTCTGGAGCGCCTCCAGGTTGCGGGCCTCGAATTCGGACAGCATCCAGAGGTTGGTGGCCATGGCGGTGTTTTCCACCAGCAACTGCAGGTCCTTGGGCAAGGCGTCCCAGGCCGCCTTGTGCACGACGAGTTCCAGGGTGGGACCCGGTTCGTGCCAGCCCGGATAGTAATAATACCGGGCCGCCCGATACAGGCCCAGGCGCAGGTCGTGGTAGGGGCCCACCCATTCCGTGGCGTCGATGGTGCCTCGTTCCAGGGCCGTGTAGATCTCGCCTCCGGCCAGCAACACGGGATTCACCCCGGCCTTGGCGATCACCTTGCCCCCCAGACCGGGGATGCGCATCTTCAGGCCGCGCAGGTCTTCCAGGCTATGAATCTCCTTGCGGAACCAACCGCCCATCTGCACGCCCGTGTTGCCCATGGGGAAGGGCACCAGGCGGTGGGGGGCATAGACTTCACGCCACAGTTCCAGTCCCCCGCCGCTGTAGAGCCAGGCATTCATGCCCTGGGCATTGAGGCCGAAGGGGACCGCAGTGAAGAACTGGGCGGCGGGGATCTTGCCCGCCCAATAGTAGGCGGCGCCGTGACCCATTTCCACGCTGCCTTGGGAGACCGCCTCGAAGGTCTGCAAGGGCGGGATGAGTTCGCCGCCAGCGAATACCTGGATGGTGAGCCGCCCGCCGCTCATGCGGCGGATCTGGCGCGCGAAGTGCTTCACGCCGTCCTGGAAGATGGGGAAATTGGGAGGCCAGGTGGTGACCAGTTTCCAGCGAAAGCGCTTGCGAGTCGCCTGGGCTGCAGGCGCATGGGCCAAGGCGCCGGTGGCGAGCGCCGCGCCCATGCCTTGGAGGAAGGTTCTGCGTTTCATGCGATACGCTCCGTCCCGGATTTCTGAAAGGTTTGATTGCCAGATTTCGTGTTCCCAGTCTCTACACACGCTATCCCGAGTTATCCCCTTTTCCTGGCCTCTTCGGGGTCAGGAGAAGTGTTTCAGTCCAGTCGGAATATCCAACCGAAAGGTAGTGCCCCTATAGTGCTGTAAATTCGGATTGGCCATCGTGGCTGCCTCTCGTAGGATTGGTGTTGCAATCATCAACCTGACGAAGAGGAGAAAACCACGATGGCCGAGTATGAGATTACGGTGAGTGATGCCCTGTTGTCCAATCTGCTGAGTGGCGGCAAGGAGGGGCTGGGCGAGTTG
>WFNO01000113.1 GCA_015488555.1 Gammaproteobacteria bacterium | reverse complement strand
GCCTCGCAGGAGTTCCAGGACTATGTCACGAACGCGCCCGCCGGTCTGTCCGCCTGGCAGGGTGGAGGGGCGCTGTATCTACTCGCTGTGATGGCCGGTTTGTGGAGACTGAGTCGCCGGATATATGCTGGTGGTCTTACAGTTTGTTGAGATATATGGGTTTTTCGTGCTGTCGCTGCTCGCGGGCAGGCGGGTGCGCGTTGTGCGCTTCCTCTATGTCTGATAAAATTAAACTGTATTGCTGCGTGTTGGGCCGTGTTGGGCCGTGTTGGTCAAGGGGGGGATGGCAGCGGCGGACTACAAACCATGGTCGTTCGCTATGAGCGATAGCAAGGTTCCAAGCCCTGGGAGTTTGGGGGGGCGTAATGAAAGGGGCTGAGGAAGCGATGTGCAGGAGAACCGAGCGTCCGGATCAGCATTCGTACAGTGTGTACGGAACAGCTGGGCGTGTGCTGCGCACAATCCCGCTGTGGCGGGGCGGGGTGGCCGGCTTGGTCTTGGGATTGCTGGCCTCCGTCGTTTCTGCCGACGACTTCGTTCTCAATTTCGAGGCCCACGGCAATCCCGCCGTGGGCAGTCCCATACCCCTGGGGCAGACTTTCGGCGACAGCGGGGGGAATGATGGTACCGGTTTCATCCAGGACATCATCACCATCGATGGGCAGCAGTATTTCCACGTGGTGATCGAGGATCCCAACTCCGATTTCAGGCAGGAATCCTATACAGCCTCCGTGGTGCAGAACTGGGCCGACCGTGTCGGCGTTCGCAGCTTTTCACCCTTCGCAGGTGGTAACGAACGCTCCATCATCGGTAACAATGACGTGGTGGATACCAGCCAGAACAAAGTCAAGAATTGGCCCAAGATTCGCTTCGGCAATGCCAAGGATCCTTTCGGTTACAAGGTTTATAGCTCACCTCAAGACAAGGCGGGCACGGTCCTGCCCGTGGACCAGCGTTATCGCCTGTCGGGCAACGGCACCATGGATCCCTCGCGGGTGGTGATGCTCATGCAGATGAGCGATGCCAATGTGGCGGTGGAATATTATAAACCCGCCTTGTCGCGCAAGCCACGCATCAGCCAGACCCTCACGGAAGGAGGGGTGTCGGCCCGCTTCGTGGCGGACATGCGAGGTCTGGACTACCAGACCCTGAACCAAGCCGCCCCGGTAGTGAACACCTTTTCGCTGCAGGATCCCGACTTGCCTACGCCTGGGGCAGCCGATTTCGAAATGGAGCTGTCCCAGAAACCCCATGTTACCGCAGGCCAGTACACCTTCTCTCCTGGCTCTTGGAATACTGCCGGCGGCTGGGACGTGCCGGATTCTTTCTTCACCCCTGGCACCTATACCTATTCCGAGGGGGCGGGCTTCGATGTGCTCAATGTGGATTGGACCCGCTTTTTCGATCCCCTGCAGAATCCAAATTCATTGGTGGACCTCAATTGAGGCGGTGATGCGGGGGCGGAGAACTATTCGACCTGAAAAGTCTGGAGCAGGAGTGAGCTGCAGCGAATGGCTGCGCCAAAGCAAATGAAATACAAAGGGGCTACAGATTTTTCCACAACATCCAGGGGCATGTGCCTGGGTCGCAACATGCCCCGGATGATCGTCGCTGTCATGTTCGCGTGCTCGCTTTTATTTCCAGCCATAGTCGCGCAGGCTGCGTGGGAGACCCAGACCAGCAACACAGTGGTGGCCAATAGCGGGGACTATGGTTTCCAATGGCTGGTGCGCAACACCCTGTCAGGTGTGCGGGGAGGACAGAATCTCGCCTTGGCCCGTGCCCAAGATGTGTATGTGGATGCTGCGGGCAATGTCTACTCCACTGGTTATTTGGACAGCGGTGGCAATACGCTGAGCAATGTCCTCACGGCCAAGCACGATGCTGCCGGCGGCTTGCTCTGGTCCGCCTCTTATGACGGCGGGGTGAACAACAACGATGCAGGGTTGGCCCTGGTGGTGGATGGCGCCGGCAATGTCTATGTGGCCGGCCGCAGCGCCTCCGCTAGAATGGGTTCCGATGGGACGGATTTCGACGTCCTGCTCGTCAAATACAACGCCGATGGTACCCAGGCATGGGTGCAGACCTACGATCAGGCCGGCGGTACGGACGAGGCCGTGGACGTGGCCGTGTCGGCGGACGGCAGCACGGTCTATGTGGCGGCCGTCTCCGAAAACGGCACGGATGCGGACATCGTCACCCTGCGCTATGACGCGGCCACGGGCGATCTCTTACAATCCCGCATCTACGACAGTGGTGCAGAGGACAAGCCCGTGGGCATCGGCCTGGGACCGGGGGGCGAGGTCTATGTGGGCGCCAGCAGTGGTAACGATTTTCTGTTGCTGAAGTATGCTCCAGGAGATCTCACGAGCGAACTCTGGAAGGAGCGCATTTCGGGTACTGCCAAGGCGATGGCCGTGGACAGCACCACGGACCGCATCTATCTGGCGGGCTGGCAGGGGCGAGGGACCAATTTTCTTACCCTGGCTTATGATGGCAATGGAACATTGTTGTGGCAGCGGGACACTTCGCAGGGCAATGGTTTTCAGTTGGCCCGCACCGTTGCCGTAAACGGTGAAGTCGTGGCCGTCGCCGGCAGGAGCGGGACCACGGATGCCCCGGATATCCTGATCGTCACTTACGATGCGGTGGACGGCACGCTCATCTGGCAGCAGAGTTACGACAGCGGTGCTGAAGACGAGGCCGTGGCCGTGGCCGTGGACGCCGCCGGCAACGTCTATGTGCTGGGCCACACGGGCACTACCACGGCACGGGATCTGATTTTGCTGGGTTACGACAATACGGGTAGCTTGCGTAGCAATCTCCTGCACAGCTACGATGGCGGCGGGGCCGAAATGGCATCGGCCATCGCCCTTGGACAGGATGTCTTGGGGCAGGTGACGGTTCACCTCGCGGGAGGCAGCGACCGCCCCATGCCGGCGGTGGGCAGTGTGGATGCGGATTACTTGTTGCTCAAATATGGAGCGATGCGAGCGGATCTGGTGGGCGATGCCATCATGGCGCCGGCCATGATCGCCTCCGAGAGCGTGGTTTCCGTTACTCCCAGCGTACGCAATGTGCTGGATTCCCTGACCCAGAAGCTCGCCGATGCAGGGGGGTTCACGGTGGAGATCGCCCTGGCGACGAGCACCGATCCCGACCTCGCCACCTTCCAGGTGCTGGGATCGTTTACCGTGCCCGGGCTCTCCTCCGGTCAAGTGCACAGTGCCGCCACATCGGTGACCATACCGCCTACCACCGTGCTACCCGAGGGGAATTATTTCTACGCCCTGCGCATCGATACCACCGATTCCGTGCTAGAGGTGGACGAAACCAACAACATATTCTTCGGTCCCGCGGTTACGGTGGTGGATCCTCCGGATCTGGTGCCCACGGCGATCTCAGTGGTGGATCCCGCCACCGGCAACGCCCCGGCGGCCAGCACCATCACCGTGGAATATGAGATCCAGAACATCCGTTCGGTGGCCACCTCCGATGACTTCCAAGTGAATTTCGTTTTCAGCAGCGATGACGTGATTGGGAATGGCGACGACCTACTCTTGGGATCGGACACTGTTTCCACCAACATCGCCGGTAATGGTAGCCTTCTGCCCACCCAGGCTCAGGTGACCATTCCCAATACCACTCCGGCTGCGACTTACTTTCTGGGGATCGTCGTGGATGCCAACGATGACATCCTCGAAGCGCGCGACGACAACAATATGCTGGCCAGTACGGGTACCTTCACCGTGGAGCCCATCACGGACCTCACGGTGACCGCGGTGACCGGGCCCGTGGCGGCGGTGGTGAGTAATACCATCGACGTGGATTACACGCTGCTGGCCAACGATGTGGATGCCAGCGACATCAAGGTCCAACTCTATCTCTCTCCGGATGCAGCTATCACGGATGCTGATATCCTGCTGGCCGTGATACTCGGGCACAACCTCACGGCGGGCGTTCCCTCGAGCAGTACCGCCACGGTTACCGTGCCGAGCGGCACCGCTCAAGGAGTGTATTACCTGGGGGCCATCGTCAATCAGAACAATGCCAACCAAAATGATGCTGTGTCGGAGAGCAACGACAACAACAACAGTGTGGCTTCCGTAAAGACCATCAGCATCGGTCTGGACGCCACCGATCCGGCCGCACTTCCGGACCTCATGATCAGCGACGTGAGCGGCCCGGCTTCAGCTGCCCGGGGTGATATCATCAGCGTGACCACCACTGTGAGCAACGTCTTGCCCAAGGCCGTGACTTCACCCTTTACGGTGGGGATCTATCTGTCGCCGGATGCTACTATCACCACAAGCGACCTGCGGATCGGTACCCGCGACATCGCTTCCCTGGCGGGCAATACCGCGGACACCGCCGTCACCGATATCACCGTGCCCTTCGAGCAGGTGGCGGACGTGATCTGGGCGGATCTTACCGGTCTTTCCGTGGAGAATGGCAACAATCTGCGCAAGACCTTGACCACCAATGCCTGGGATGCGGGATCGGAATCCGCCCAGACCCTAGACGGCGACGGTTATCTCGAATTCACCGCCACCGCCACCGGAGATGATCGTGCCATCGGCCTGGTGCTCAACAATACCGGTTACCACTATTTGGAAATGGATTATGGCATTTGGTTGAGTACCCCTGACTTGGCTTATGCTGTGGAAAGTGGTTCTTTCGAGGCGTTCTTCAATTTCACTCCGGGAGATGTCTTCCGTATCGAGCGCACTGGCACCACTATACGCTATTTGCGTTACAACAGCGGCACCAACGCTTTCGATGTCATCCACACGAGTAACAGGAGTTCTTCCGGGAGCTTGCGGGTGATCACCGCCTTCTACGACTACAACACCACCCTCAATGGCATTCGTATCGCCAATGCCCTACCCGCCGGCAGTTATTACCTTGGAGCCATCGCCGATATCGATGAGGTGATCACAGAGGTGGACGAGAACAACAACGATGCCGTACAGTCCGATGCTACTGGGACACCTGCGTCCACGCCTATCGCCGTGCGTACCTCTTCGGCTGTTTTAGGCGGAGGCGGGGGTGGAGTTTTCGCTTGGCTGTTGCTCGTTCTGAGCGCTTGGTTGCTGGGGGCACGCCGCCGGTGCCGGCAGCATCCTGCTTGCTAAAGCCCCTCCATTTGAGCGAAGCGTCATACGTTTCCGGTCTTCGTTTTTGAGAGGGTCAGCCCTCTCCGAGATCCTTGATCAGAGTGCGGGAACGGCGTTGGTAGTTGTACAGATCCTGGCGGCGGATAGGTAGCTCTGCCAGTTCAGCCTTACGGAAGCCCTGTTCCCGGAACCAGTGCAGGGCCTGGGTGGTGAGCACGAAGAGCCGGTGCAGGCCCGCGGCGGCGGCTTTGCGCTCCAGATATTCCAGGATCTTACGACCGTAACCCTGGTCGTGATATTGGGGATGTACCGCCAGACAGCCGATTTCACCCATGCCCTCGCCGGGGAAGGGGATGAGGGCGGCGCAGGCGATGATCATGCCATCGCGTTCCACCACGATGAAATGTTTCAGGTCCCGTTCCAGCACTTCGCGCGGGCGGGACACCAGGAAGCCGCGGGCCTCCAGCGGTGCGATCAGTTCGATGATGCCGCCGATGTCGTCGACAGCGGCCGGGCGTAGATCCTCGTAGCTGTCTGCAGAGATCATGGTGCCGCAGCCGTCGCGCGTGAAGAGTTCCAGCAACAGGGCGCCGTCCGCCCGGCAGTCCACCAAGTGGCAGCGCCGCACCCCGCGGCTGCAGGTCTCCAGGGCGTGTTGCAACGCGGCGGACACGTGCGGGGGGAGCCGGCGCCGGCGGCGGATGAACGTCCGTGCCTGATCCAGATTCAGTTCACGTATCGCCTTTCGGCCGCGGTGCAAGGAATGGGGCAACAGATAGATCAGCTTCTCCGCCTGCAAGGCCCGGGCCGTGGCTGCGGCCACTTCCTGAGCGGCGAGGGCGAAGCATTCGCCGCTGGGCGAGTACCCGAGGGGAGGGAGCAAGACCATGGTCTCCTGCTCCTGGCAGCGGCGGATGGCCTGATGCTCGATGCGTCGGATTTGGCCGCTGTGCTGGTAATCCAGCCCGTCGAGAATGCCCAGCGGCCGGGCGATGACGAAATTGCCGGAGACCACGCGTACCACGGCGCCTGCCATGGGGGTATTGGGCAAGCCCATGGACAGCAAGGCCTCGATGTGGCTGCGCATTTGGCCTGCTGCTGAGCGCAAGAGATCCAGAGTACGGCCGTCGGTGACCGCCAGGGGCAGCGCCCGGGCGTGTGGCAAGGGGTGGTCGTGTACCAGTACCAGGCGCACCCCCAGGCTGTGCAGCAGGGCCAGGTCGTGGATCAGGGCAGTGAAATGAGATACATCCTCCGGTAGCGCGGCATCGATGGCGATCACGAAGGTCTTGCCCCGGAAGGCATGGATGTAGGGCGCCGCCTGGCGGAATCCGCTGACGGTCAAGGAGCTGCTGGAAGCGTTGTGTTCAGAGTTCATTGCCTGTGCCTTCCGGAAAATTGTCTGGTCTTCTGGTATTGTAGCCGTTTCAGGGCAAAGGCCGAGAGACATCCATGACATGAAGCGCTTCGTCAACGAATCCACGGCTTTTCTGTTGCTGCTCTCTTTCTTCGAAGGAGGAGCTGTCATGGCAGTGGAACTCGTGGGCGCCAAGCTTATCGCCCCTTACTATGGCGGTTCCCTCTACGTGTGGGCGGCCATTCTGGCCCTGACCTTGGGGGGGCTGGCGGCGGGCTATTTCCTAGGTGGTCGCCTGTCCCTGCGTACGCCCCGGCGGGCGACACCGCTCGTCATCGTCGCCTTGTCTGCCCTTTGGGTGGGGGCGTTGCCTGTGCTCGCGCCGATGGTGCTGGAGGCCACTTTGGGCATGGGGCTGTACCAGGGCATCGTGACCAGTGGACTGGTATTGGTCTTTCCTCCCCTGTTGTTGTTCGGTATGGTCTCGCCGTTGATCGTCCGTTTGATCAGCAGGACGGAAGGACGTACCGGTTACGCCGCCGGTATGGTCTACACGGTCTCTACCCTGGGTGGCATCTTGGTCACCTTCCTGGCGGCGTTCCTGTTTATCCCCCACGTGGGGCTGGCGGCCACCGCCTATGTCACGGCCGCGCTGTTGGCCTGTTTTCCTTTGGCTGCCTTCGCGGCGCGCAAGGCAGCCTGAGCGGTGCTCAGCGAAAGAGGGGGATGTCCATCTCGGCGAAGCGTTTGGTATAGTTTTTCGTGTACGCTTGGCGCCACGCGGCAGCCGCTGGAAGATTGAGCTTGTCCAGGACGGGCCGGTCGTCCACCAGGATCTCCGCCGCCGGTTCCAGCGTATCGGGATCCAGGAATTCACGCCGCAGATCGATGATCTGGCCTTCGCGTTCCAGAGGCATCCGGGGCGCCGAGAAATCCAGGGGTCTGAAGCTGGCGACGAAGATGTTGTTGCGCGTCGCTTCCGTACCGCGGGTGGGCAGGATGCGTACGTGGAAACCGGCGGCTTTTAGGGTCTGGTACAGGGAGCGGCTGGCGTAGCCCGCCTGGCCCCGGATGAAACCGTTGAAATTGATCAGCAGCAATCCGTCTTCATTGAGCAGCCGGCGCACTTCCTGGAAGGCCTCCAGGGTGAGCAGATGGGGTGGAGGCAGTTCGGCATGGAAGACGTCGATGACGATCAGGTCGTAGCGTTCGCGTGCGATGCGCAGATAATGGCGCCCGTCGTCCACCACCAGGCGGCCATTGAGCTGCAATCCGAAGTGGCGGGTGGCGATCTCGGCCACCCGTTCGTCCAATTCCACCGCATCCACCTGGAAGCCCAGGTCTTGTAACTGGCGTGCCAGGACGCCGCCCCCCATGCCCAGGAGCAGGGCGCGCGAGCCTGCGGGCAGCAGGCTGCCGAGGGTGGTCAAATAATGGTGGTAGCCCCAGATAGGCTGACCTGTGTCGAGATTGATCCAGGTCTGGGCGATGCGGTTCAGGAACAGAATGCGGTCCGTGCGCTGCGCGCCTCCCGGTCCCGTGAAGGCCACGTCCACCACCAGCAACTGGCCCAGCAGCCCTTCGGACTGGTACAACACCGTCACCGGCGCCGGCCCGTTGCGGTGTGGCGGTTCGTCCGGGCTCATGAGCAGCAGTACCGCCACCAGCAGGGCGAGCACCGCCGGCTGAGCGCGGGCCAGCAGCAACAGCAGCGGGAGGAGCATCAGCACCAGGCCGGTGACCTGGGCCGTGGCCGTGAGGCCGTATTGCGGGATGAAAAGGAAACCGCACAGGAAAGTGGCCAGGATCCCGCCCGCGGTGGAGACGGCGTAGACCGTGCCGGCGGTCGAACCCGCATGGAAAGCCCGGTGAGAGAACAGGCCGATGATCAGGGGCGAGGCCGCGCCGAGGAGCAGCAAGGGTACGGCCAGCAGGATCAGCGACAGCAGCAACACGGCGGGCACGGCTCCCAGCCTGTCGAAGATGAACATGAAGAGCCGGGCCAGTTCGGGCATGGCAGCAATCCACAGCCCCGCCAGACCCAGGGCCCAATAGAGCAGCTGCTGGCGCCGCGGTCGGTGGGAAAGCAGGCCGCCGAGGAAGTATCCCCCGGTGAGAGCCGCCAGGCTCACGCCCAGGATGGCGCCCCAAACGTAGAGGGAGCCGCCATATACCGGCGCCAGCATGCGGGTGCCCACCAACTCGGCGATCATCACCGCGCCTCCTTCCAGGAAGGAGAGTGAGAGCAGCAGGCTGCGGGGCGGCAGGGTCGCCGAGAAGGGACGGGTCAGGCGGGAGAATGCGGCACTCACACCGAGTTGCCTTCCGTGGGACCACCTTCTGCGGGGCCATGCGAGCGGGCGTGCGGGTTCATGTGCGGCTCACGGCAGGGCCTGGGGCAGCGCGGCCTCGCGCGCCGCCGCGTCCGATTCTGGCGACTCGTCTTTCAGTACTGCCACCTGGCGGGCCTGCAAAGCGGAGAAGTCCCAGTGGCGCCGGTCCATGAGCTGGCTCAGTTGTACGTTGCCCAGGGCATGGAGGATGTTGCTGGGCACCTTGGGGTTCTCGCGAGCCAGTTCGGCGATGAGACGCTTGACCCGCTGGCGGGCGTGGTTCTCCTGGCTGCCGCACAGATTGCACGGGATGAGGGGAAAGCCCTGTTCCTCGGCATAGCGGCGGATGTCCGCTTCCTGGCAATAGGCCAGGGGCCGGATGACCACGTGACGGCGGTCGTCGGTGAGCAGTTTGGGCGGCATGGAGCGGATCTCGCCGCTGTAGAGAATGGACATGAGCAGGCTCTCGATGAGGTCGTCGCGGTGGTGGCCCAGGGCGATCTTGTTGAAACCATGCGTGGCTGCGTAGCGGTAGATGTTGCCGCGCCGCAGGCGCGAGCACAGGGAACAGTAGCGCTTGCCGGCCGGGATCTTTTCCACCACCACCTCGTAGGTGTTGCGCCGCTCGATCTCGTGCGGGATGCCATGCGCTTCCAGCCAGCGGCGCAGGGGGGTGTCGTCCCAGCCGGGCTGTCCCTGGTCCAGGGTGTAGGCGAACAACTCGAACTTGCGGTTGCTGCGGATGCGCAGAAGTCGCAGGAGTTGCAGCAGGGTGTATGAGTCCTTGCCCCCGGACAGGCACACCAGGACCCGGTCTCCGGTCTGGATCATGCCGAAGTCGGCGATGGCCTTGCCCGTGTAGTGCAGCAGTTTTTTCTCGATGCGGGACAATTCCGTTCTCCACAGGCGATACAAATGAATTATTATAACCCACTTCGGGGTCGGCCCTGACCGGCCACTGGAACGACGAGTGGAGTACGCCATGGCGGACAAAATCAACCGGTACAGCGCGCGCATCACCCAGCCCAAGTCCCAGGGGGCCTCGCAGGCCATGCTCTACGGCACGGGGCTCAGCGAGGAGGACATGGACAAGGCCCAGGTGGGTATCGCCAGCGTATGGTGGGAGGGCAACACCTGCAACATGCACCTGAATCAGCTGGCGACCTGGGTGAAGGAGGGGGTGCAGGTCGCCGGCCTGGTGGGCATGCGCTTCAACACCATCGGTGTCAGCGACGGTATCTCCATGGGTACCGAAGGCATGAGCTATTCGCTGCAGTCGCGGGATCTCATCGCCGACTCCATCGAAACGGTGATGGCTGCCCAGTGGTATGACGCCAACATTTCCATTCCCGGCTGCGACAAGAACATGCCGGGTTGTCTCATCGCCATGGGCCGGCTCAACCGCCCGGCGCTGATGGTCTACGGCGGCACCATCAAGCCCGGCCACCTCGATCATCGGGTGCTGGACATCGTCTCTGCCTTCCAGAGTTATGGCGAGTACCTGAGCGGACGCATCGACGAGGCCACCCGACAGGCCGTCGTCCGTCATGCCTGTCCCGGTCCTGGCGCCTGTGGCGGCATGTACACCGCCAACACCATGGCCTCGGCCATCGAGGCCCTGGGCATGAGTCTGCCCTACAGCGCCTCCACCCCGGCAGTGGATCCCCGCAAGCGCGAGGAATGCTTCGAGGCCGGTTCCGCCATTCGGCGCCTGCTGGAGGCCGACATCAAGCCCCGCGACATCATGACCCGCGCGGCCTTCGAGAACGCCATGGTGGTGATCACGGTCCTGGGCGGGTCCACCAATGCAGTGCTGCATCTCATCGCCATGGCGCGCGCCGTGGAGGTGGAACTGACCCTGGACGACTTCCAGCGCGTGAGCGACCGCATTCCCTTGCTGGCCGATCTCAAGCCCAGCGGCCGTTACGTCATGGAGGATCTGCATGCGGTGGGCGGGACGCCCGCGGTGATGAAGTATCTGCTGGAGGTGGGTTTGCTGGACGGAGACTGCCTCACGGTCACCGGCCGCACCCTGGCGGAGAATCTCGCCGACTTGCCGGGCCTGGCGCCGGGTCAGCAGGTGGTGCGGCCCCTGGAGGATCCCATCAAGGCCACGGGTCATATCCAGATCCTGCGCGGCAACCTGGCGCCCGGGGGGGCAGTGGCCAAGATCACGGGCAAGGAAGGGGAGCGCTTCTCCGGCCCGGCGCGGGTGTACGATTCCGAGGAGGCCATGCTGGCCGCCCTGGAGCGGGGCGAGATCGGCAAGGGCGACGTGGTGGTGATCCGCTACGAGGGGCCCAAGGGCGGGCCGGGAATGCCGGAGATGCTCACCCCCACCTCGGCCATCATGGGCGCCGGCCTGGGCCAGGACGTGGCGCTCATCACCGACGGGCGTTTCTCCGGCGGTTCCCATGGCTTCATCATCGGCCACGTGGTGCCGGAGGCCCAGGAGGGCGGTCCCATCGCCCTGCTGCGGGACGGCGATCGCATCACCATCGACGCCCGCACCAATACCCTGGAGGTGGCCCTGGACGAGCAGGAGCTGGAGCGGCGCCGCGCCGAGTGGCGCATGCCGCCCTACAAGGCCACCCGCGGCACCCTCTACAAGTACATCAAGAACGTGCGCAACGCCTCCGAAGGTTGTGTCACGGATGAGTAGAGGTACGATCAGGGCTCGGATGCGGGTGTTTCGGGGCATGCAGCTGCAGTGGCGATATGGCGGGGCGTAAGAAAGGACAGCGCCGGTTCAAGCGCAATCTGGTGAAGCAGTTCGAGGAGACCTTCGATCTGCAGCGCCTGGATTACGCGCGTCGGATGCGGCCGGCCAACGGCAAGGCCAAGCTCTATGGGGTGCTGGCCGCCTTTCTCCTGTACAGCACCGGCTTCGGGATCGGGTACTACGGCTGGAGCAACGATTTCGTGGGTGAGGAGACCTTCGCCAAACTGGTGTGGTTGCTGATGGTGCCGGCTTCCGTGGTGGGGGGCTTCGTCTGGCTGCTGGCGCGCAACCGCCTGGAGTATCCCATCCGCCGTGACATCACCGCCTATATGCAGGACCTGGAAGGGACGCGCGGCCTGTTGTGGCGGTATACCCCGGTGTGGTCGGCCTTGTGTCCGGACAACCTGCAGTGCAAGGAGGTGCTGGCCCGCTCGGAGGAGGGGAAACTCACCGCCATCGACCCGGAGGACTACTGCCGGGCGGTACAGGACCTGCACCGGGCCCTGAAGGAGAGCGGCAGCCGGGCCCTGGGAGAAGCGGCCATGGCGGAATTGGCGCGCAACTTCGCCAGAGAGGAGGAGGGGGAGGACGAGGACGAGCAGGACCGGCCGGCGGCTTGATGCAGGATCCAGCGACAGGATCCATCCGCCACCGGCGTCATTGCCGGTACCAGCGCCGGTTGAGGGCCTCCAGCACCCGGTTGCTGTACGTGGTGCGACCCAGGCTGCCGTTGTAGCGCGCCAGGGCGCGGGGCAGATCGCCCTTTTCCAGGTCCAGGTAATAGCGCAGGATGGTGCAGCCCAGGCGCAGATTGGTGAGCGGCTCGTGCAGATTGGCATCGGGCAGGTCCAGCTCCTCCAGCCAGAACGGCATCACCTGCATGAGCCCTTGGGCCCCGCTGCGGGAGATGGCCCAGCGGTCGAAACGGCTCTCCACTTCGATGACCGCCAGCACCAGCTCGGGCGGCAGGCCGGCGCGGGTGGCCTCCTGGTGAACGAGTCGCAGCAGGTGCAGGCGCTCCTCGGCGTCGGGGACGAAGGGCCGCAGGCGCTGCGACATGTCCAGCAACCACACTTCCGCCTCGAAGGCGTCTTCGAAGCTGCGGCTCTGGGCGATGGCCGCCTGCAAGGCGCGGCGCAGCCCCGCGTCCGCGCGCGCCTCTAGGCCTACTTTCAGGGCGGGTGAGGCACTGGCTGGCTGGTGGGAGGCGCCCCAGGCGGGTCCCGTCAGCAGCGCGGCGAGGGAAAGGAAGGCCATTCCTGCCCAGACGCACGAGGGTCCGGGCCGGGCGCCGAACCGGCCTCTCCGGGACTCCGTTCGACCTCCGCGCGGGAAGGGATGCAGGAAGCGCGGGGTGTTGTACGCACGGTGACGCGAGTGCATGGGCGAGTGTTTCGAATCTCGGTGCAGGTGCGGAAGGACCTTCCGCACGCTCTCGGGGATCATTCCCCTGTGCTACTTCCCTGTGTCGGTCGCGGTCAGGCGGGCCTTGAGGAATTCCGTCACATCGGCCAGGGGGATGTCGCGGGGTTCGGCCTCGCGCCGGTGCTTGTATTCGACGGTGTCGGCGTCCAGCCCGCGCTCGCCCAGTACCAGGCGGTGGGGAATGCCAATGAGGTCGGTCTCGGCGAACATCACCCCCGGCCGCTCCTTGCGGTCGTCGAAGAGCACCTCGAAACCGGCAGCCTGCAGGGTCTGGTAGAGGTCTTCCGCCGCCTGGCGCAGGCGCCGGGACTTGTGCATGTTGAGGGGCAGCAGGGCCACCTGGAAGGGGGCGATGGCCTCGGGCCAGAGGATGCCCCGTTCGTCGTGATGTTGCTCGATGGCGGCGGCGGCGATGCGCGACACACCGATTCCGTAACAGCCCATGACCAGGGTCACCGCCCGGCCCTGTTCGTCCAGGCAGGTGGCGTTCATGGCGCGGCTGTACTTGTCACCCAGCTGGAAGATGTGGCCTACTTCGATGCCACGGCGGATCACCAGGGTACCCCGGCCGTCGGGGCTGGGATCGCCGCTCACCACGTTGCGCAGATCGGCGGTCTGGGGTTCCGGCAGGTCGCGCCCCCAGTTGACCCCGCGGTAGTGCCAGCCGTCCTCGTTGGCGCCGCACACGAAATCGGCCAAGGCGGCTGCGGCGTGATCGGCGATCACGGGGACGTCCAGGCCCACTGGTCCCAGCGAGCCCGCCTGGCAGCCGGCCGCCGCCTGGATCTCCTCGGGGCCGGCGAAGCGCAAGGGGACGGCCACCTGCGGCAGTCTGGCGGCCTTGACGGCGTTGAGTTCGTGGTCGCCGCGCAACACCAGGGCCACCACCGGGCTCTCGCGGCCGGCCACCAGCAGGGTCTTCACGCAGCGCTCGGCTGGCACGCCCAGGTGGCGGCTCACTTCCTCGATGCTGTGGCGCCCGGGGGTGGGGACTCTTTCCAGGGATTCGCGGGCGTCGGGCCGCGGTGTCGCAGGCGGAGGGGCTGGCACCAGTTCCACGTTGGCGGCATAGTCGCTCTCGGTGGAGAAGGCGATGGCATCCTCACCGGCGTCGGCGAGCACATGAAACTCGTGGGACAGGCGCCCGCCGATGGCCCCGGTGTCCGCCTCCACGGCGCGGAAATCCAGCCCCAGGCGCGAGAAGATGCGGCAATAGGCGTCATGCATGGCTTTGTAGGTGGCCTGCAGGCACGCCTCGTCCAGGTGGAAAGAGTAGGCGTCCTTCATGATGAATTCCCGGGCCCGCATGACGCCGAAGCGGGGCCGGATCTCGTCGCGGAACTTGGTCTGGATCTGGTAGAAGTTGGTCGGCAGTTGGCGATAGCTGCGGATCTCGCGGCGCACGAGATCGGTGATCACCTCCTCGTGGGTGGGTCCGAAACAGAACTCGCGGCCGTGGCGGTCGCTGAGGCGCAGCAGTTCCGGCCCGTACTGGTCCCAGCGCCCCGATTCCTGCCACAGCTCCGCGGGTTGTACCGCCGGCATGAGCAGCTCCTGGGCGCCGGCGCGGTCCATCTCTTCCCGGATCACGGCCTCGATCTTGCGCAGCACGCGCAGCCCCAGGGGCAACCAGGTGTAGAGCCCGGCCGCCAGCCGGCGGATCATGCCGGCCCGTAGCATGAGCCGGTGGCTCACCACTTCGGCGTCCGCCGGGGTTTCCTTGAGGGTGGCCAGCAGCAGTTGCGAGCTGCGCATGCTCAGAGGGAACTCCAGTTGGATTTGCGCCGCCAGCGGATCTTGGGAATGATGAGACCGATGCCCATGCCCAGGAGGATGACGCCGGCCCCGGCCATGAACCAGTCACGGTCGCTGCGGTCGCGCAGGCGCTCGTTCTCCTCCTGCAGCTGCTGGTAGTCCAGTTCCAGTTTGCGCAGCCGTTCCTTCAGGGCCTTGTTCTCGTTGTCGATGGCCAGGGCGCTGGCGGAGGTCTTGCGGATGCGGTCCAGCTCCTGCTGTACGCGTTTGTGCTCCCGGCGCAACTGGCCCAGTTGCCGGCCGAGTTCGTCCTTCTCGCCGCTCAGACGCTGCAACTGCTGGTCGAGACGGGCCTTGTCCATCTTCAGGGTGCTGAGTTCGCGCTGGGCCTGCGCCAGGCGTTCCCGGGCGCTGGGCTCGCGTTCCAGATAGCGGGTGATGACCCAGCCTTCCGTGCCGTCGGGCGCCCGCACGCGGCTGTAGCCGGATTCCTTGTTCACCTCCAGTACCTCCACCGGCGTGCCGCTCTTGAGCATGCGCAGGATCTGGTGTTTGGTGCTCTGGCCGCTGCGCAGAGTGATCTCCAACCGATCGGTGACGTAACGTGTCTCTCCCCACACCGGCGAGGAGGCCAGGCACAGAGCCAGGAACGACAAGACGAAGAAGCGGTGCGTCATGGGCGATGTGCAGGTTCTCGTTGTTCGTATGCTGTGGTCCGCGCTCATGATCACCCGCAATGATACTCCGGCGATGGGGATTCAGGAAGGAGGCGTCCCGCCGCAGCGGGCGGCTGCGGGCTCAACCCTCTGCGGCCTGTTTGCGGGCCAAGGCGCGCTCCCAGTCCAGGGCGGTGCGCACGATGAATTCCAGGTCGTCGTGGCGCGGCCGCCAGCCCAGCACCTCGCGGATGCGGCGGGAGTCGGCGGTGAGCGCCGGCGGGTCGCCGGGGCGCCGACCGGTCTCGCGGATGTTCAGGGGCCGCCCGCTTACGCGCTCCACCGCGGCCAGCACCTCGCGCACGCTGTAGCCGTGACCGTAGCCGCAATTGAGGATGGTGGACGCGCCGCCGCCCTCCAGATGGGCCAGGGCCTGGAGGTGGGCGGCCGCCAGGTCGTCCACGTGGATGTAGTCGCGGATGCAGGTGCCGTCGGGGGTGGGATAGTCGGTGCCGAAGATCTCCACTCCCGGGCGCCGTCCCACCGCCGCCTCGCAGGCCACCTTGATGAGATGGGTGGCCTCGGGGGTGCGCTGGCCGATCTCCCCCTCGGGATCCGCGCCGGCGACGTTGAAATAACGCAGGATCACGTAGCGCAGCTGCGAGGCGGCCGCCAGGTCACGCAGCATCCATTCACTCATGAGCTTGGAGGCGCCATAGGGATTGATGGGAGCGGTGGGGGCGTCTTCGTCGATGAAAGTCTCCTGCGGGATGCCGTAGACGGCGGCGGTGGAGGAGAAGATGAAATGCTCCACGCCGGCCGCGGCGCAGCAGGCCAGCAGGTTGCGCGTGTTGCAGGTGTTGTTGCGATAGTATTTCAAGGGGTCGCGCACCGACTCCGGGACCACGATGTGGGCGGCGAAGTGCAGGACGGCCCGCACCCGGTGGCGCACCAGCAATTCTCTCACCAGATCCATGTCGCCGGTGTCCCCCACCACCAGCTCGCCGTGGAGGACGGCGTCGGGAAAGCCCGTGGAGAGGTTGTCGAGCACCACCAGGCGGCGACCGCTGCGGCCCAGTTGCTTGACCACGTGACTGCCGATGTAGCCGGCGCCGCCGGTGACCAGGATGGCCGGTTCGTGCATGATCCCGTCTCTCGTCGTGTACCCGCGGCGAGGCCGCGTCAGAGCTGTTTCAGGTGCTGCACCAGCTCGTTGACCATGGATTGGGCGTCGCCGTAAAGCATGCGGGAGTTGTCCTTGTAGAACAGCTCGTTCTCGATGCCGGCGAAACCGGCACCGTGACCGCGCTTGATGACCAGCACGTTTCGTGCCTGATCTACGTTGAGAATGGGCATGCCGTAGATGGGGCTGGAGGGATCGCTGCGGGCCACCGGGTTGACCACATCGTTGGCGCCGATCACCAGGGCCACGTCGGTGTTGGCGAACTCGGCGTTGATCTCCTCCAGATCGAACAGGTGGTCGTAGGGGACCCCGGCCTCGGCCAGCAGCACGTTCATGTGGCCGGGCATGCGTCCGGCCACGGGATGGATGGCGAATTTTACTTCCACGCCCTTGGCCTCCAGCAGGTCCATCATCTCGCGGATCTTGTGCTGCGCCTGGGCCACGGCCATGCCGTAGCCGGGCACGATGATCACCCGGCCCGCGTAGCGCAGCATGATGGCGGCGTCCTCGACCTCGATGGGTTTGAGGCTGCCGTGGATCTCGCCGCCGCCGGCCGCCGCTTCCTTGCCGAAGGCGCCGAAGAGCACGTTGCCCAGGGAGCGGTTCATGGCCTTGGCCATGAGCTGGGTGAGCAGGGTGCCGGCGGCGCCCACCACCGTGCCGGCCACGATCATGGCGGCGTTGCCCAGGGCGAAGCCCTCGAATCCCACCGCCATGCCCGTGAGGGCATTGTAGAGGGAGATCACCACCGGCATGTCGGCGCCGCCGATGGGCAGGGTCATGAGCACGCCGAAGGCCAGGGCCACGAGGAAGAAGGCCAGCACCAGGGCGGTGGAATCCTCCACCACGAGCAAGGCGGCGCCGAACACCAGGGCCACCACCAGCACCACCAGATTGAAGGGCTGTTGGGCGGGAAAGGTGATGGGACGGCCGCTGATCAGGCCCTGCAGCTTGGCGAAGGCGATCATGCTGCCGCTGAAGGCCACCGCGCCGATGAGGCCGCCGGCGACGCTCAAGGCGATCAGGCCCGTGCCGTCCAACTCGCCGCGCAGCAGTTCCACGGCCGCGATGGCGGCCGCCGCGCCGCCGCCCATGCCGTTGTAGATGGCCACCATCTGCGGCATGTCGGTCATGGCCACCCGCCGCCCGCTGATCCAGGCCAGCACCGCGCCGATGAAGATGGCGGTGAGGATGAGACCGATGTTGTGCAGGTCCGGCCACAACATGGTCACCACCACGGCGAGGCCCATGGCCACACCCGCCCAGGTGATGCCGCTGCGGGCGGTGAGCGGGGAACTCATGCGTTTGAGTCCCAGGATGAAGAGGATGACCGTGACGAAATAGACGGCCTGGATGAAGTGCTCCACGCTCAGCCTCCCTGCCCGGGCGTCTTGCGGTTCTTGTCCTCGAACATCTCCAGCATGCGCTCCGTCACCACATAGCCCCCGGCGGCGTTCATGGCCGCCAGCAGGACGCCGAAGAAACCCACCACCTGTTCCAGGGTGGTCTCGGCATGTCCCAGGGCCACCATGGCACCCACCAGGACGATGCCGTGGATGAAGTTGGAGCCCGACATGAGCGGGGTGTGTAGGATCACCGGTACCCGGCTGATGACCTCATAGCCTGTGAAGCCCGCCAGCACGAAGATGAACAACGCCGCCCAGATGCCTTCGATCATGAATCACCTCCTGCCAGGTGCTCGCGCAGGGCCGGCTGGCGAATCTCACCCGCGTGGGTGACCACGCAGCCGGCCAGGATCTCGTCCTCCCAGTCCAGCGCCGGGACCTTTGCGCCGCCCTCCCCGGGGGCCAGCAGGGCGAGGAAGTGAACCATGTTGCGGGCATACATCTCACTGGCATGCACCGGTAGGGCGCTGGGTAGATCGAGGGGGCCGAAGACGGTGACCTCTCCGTGCTGGATGCGCTCGCCCGGGACGGTGAGTTCGCAATTGCCGCCGGATTCCGCCGCCAGATCCACCACCACCGCCCCGGGCTTCATGCTCTCCACCATCTTGGCGGTGATCAGCAGAGGGGCCTGGCGGCCCGGGATCTGGGCCGTGGTGATGACCACGTCCGCCTCTTCCACGCTGCGCCACAGCAGGGCCTGTTCGCGCTGTTTCTCCTCTTCCGTCAATTCCCGCGCATAGCCGCCCTCGGCCTCGGCGTCCAGTTCCACCTGTAGGAAACGGGCGCCCAGGGATTCCACCTGTTCCCGGGCCGCACGGCGGACGTCGTAGGCCTCCACCACCGCCCCCAGGCGGCGGGCCGTGGCGATGGCTTGCAGGCCCGCGACACCGGCGCCCAGCACCAGGACCCGGGCCGGGCGGATGGTGCCCGCGGCGGTGGTGAGCATGGGGAAGAAACGGGGGCAGAGTTCCGCCGCCATCAGGGTGCCCTTGTAGCCGGCCACGGTGGCCTGGGAAGAGAGCACGTCCATGGACTGGGCGCGGGTGATGCGCGGGATCATGTCCATGGCGAAGGCGGTGATGCGCCGCTGCGCCAGCTGCTGGACCAGTTCCGGATGGCGCAGGGGCTGGAGGAATCCCACCAGGATGGCGCCTTCGGCGAGCCGCTCGGCCTCTTCGGCCGCGGGCGGCTGGACCTTGCACAGGATGTCCGCAGTGCCCCACAGGGCGGTGGCGTCCGGGACCAGTTCGGCACCGGCTCCTTCGTATTGGCGGTCGTCGAAGAAGGCCCCGCGGCCGGCGCCCGCTTGCACCCGCACCTCGAAGCCCTGTTTCACCAGCCGGGCCACGGCCTCGGGCACCAGGGCCACCCGGCGCTCGCCGGTCCGGCTTTCCTTGGGTACGGCCACCCGTATGGACATCTGTGCTCCGAATCGTTCTCGTTTGGTCGTGGATCGCCTTGCGCCCGCGAGAATCCGCGACGGATCGAGGACCGACCGAGACTGGACCGAGGCCGGACCGAGGTTGGGCGAAGGCGCGGTAAAGCGTCTAATATTACGCGCATTTCCCGCGGGGCGGCAAGTTCGTTCGATCCCTGCTTTTTGTGGGTCCATTTCCCGGGCGCCCGGATGCGAGTTTTTGCCGAAAAGACCGACCAAAGATGGCCGCGTGTGCCTGCCGGAAGCGCAGGATATAATTTTGAGGACCATACCGAGGAGGATCGCTCATGCATGCCACATTGCCCCTGCTGGAGAACAGCGACTTTCCCCCACTGTCCCGCCTGGCGGTGGAGACCCTGCAGGTCAACCTGGGCTATCGCTGCAACCAGCAATGCGTGCATTGCCATGTCAACGCCGGACCGCGGCGCAAGGAGATGATGGGAGCGGAGACCGCCGCCCAGATCCGGGAACTGCTGGCTCGGGGCACGGCTTCGGGCCCCATCCGCACCCTGGATCTGACCGGCGGCGCGCCGGAACTCAACCCGCATTTCCGCGAACTGGTGCGGGCCGCCCGGGACCTGGGCATCCACGTCATGGACCGCTGTAACCTCACCATCCTGGAGGAGCCGGGCCAGGAGGACCTGGCCCAGTTCCTCGCCGAACACGAGGTGGAGGTGGTGGCCTCACTGCCCTGTTATCTGGAGGACAACGTGGATCGCCAGCGGGGCCGGGGGGTGTTCGCCACCAGCATCCGCGCCCTGCAACGGCTCAATGCCCTGGGCTACGGCCGGGAAGACAGCGGCCTGCAGTTGAACCTGGTCTACAACCCTCAGGGTCCGGTGTTGCCGCCACCCCAGGACAGCCTGGAACAGGACTACAAACACCACTTGCAGGAGCGTTATGGCATTCGCTTCAACCGCCTCTATACCCTCACCAACATGCCCATCCAGCGCTTCGGCAGCATGCTCATCTCCAAGGGGCATTTCGAGTCCTATCTGGACACCCTGCGGGCCGCCCATCAGCCGGCCAATCTCGAACACGTCATGTGCCGCACCCTGGTGAGCGTGGACTGGCGGGGGTTCCTCTACGATTGCGATTTCAACCAGATGCTGGGGCTGCCCCTGCGCCTGGACGGCCGGCCGCGGGCCCACGTGCGTGACCTGCTGGAGCGCCGTGTGGAGGGCCTGCCCATCACCGTGCGCGACCATTGCTATGGATGTACGGCGGGCCAGGGCAGCAGTTGCGGCGGCGCCCTGTTGGAGGAATAGGCTGCTGGAGGAATAGGGTGGAGGAAATGGCGGAGGAAAACGAAACCGGAGGGCACTCATGAGCACCAAGGGCAGCGTGCTGGAGCGTTATTCGGCCGGGGCGCAGGAGGTCCAGCCGGATCTGTGTTGTCCCGTGGACTACGACCGCGAACTGTTGCGCCTGCTGCCGCAGGAGATCATCGACAAGGACTATGGCTGCGGCGATCCCTCCCGCTATGTGCGTGAGGGGGATACGGTCCTGGACCTGGGCAGTGGCGGCGGCAAGATCTGTTACATGGCTGCTCAGCTGGTGGGGCCCGCGGGTCGGGTGATCGGCGTGGACATGAACGACGACATGCTGGCCCTGGCCCGCAAGTACCAGCTGGAGATGGCTCGGAAACTGGGCGGCGACCGGGTGCAGTTCCTGAAGGGCTTCATTCAGGACCTGGCCCTGGACGTGGCGGCCATGGAGGAGTATCTGGCGCGCCATCCCGTGCGCAGCGCGGCCGACTATACCCGGCTCCTGGACTGGCAGGCCCGGCAGCGCCGCGAGTGCCCGCTGATCGCCGACGCCTCGGTGGACCTGGTGATCTCCAATTGCGTGTTGAACCTGATCCAGGACGAGGAGAAGCCCCAATTGCTGCGCGAGATCCATCGGGTCTTGAAGCCGGGGGGACGGGTGGCCATCGCCGACATCGTCAGCGACGAGCCGGTGCCCGCGCACCTGAAGGCCGACCCGGAACTGTGGAGCGGCTGCATCTCGGGCGCCTTCCAGGAACAGGACTTCATCCGCGGTTTTCAGGAGGCGGGTTTCATCGCCGTGAAGATCGACAAATGGGACGCCCGTCCCTGGCGGGTGGTGGAGGGCATCGAGTTCCGTTCCGTCACCCTCACGGCCCGCAAGGGCGAGGGCAGCGAATGCCTGGACGTGGGCCAGGCAGTGATCTATCGCGGGCCCTATGCCGAGGTGCGCGACGACGAAGGCCACGTCTTTCCCCGGGGCGAGCGCATGGCGGTGTGCGAGCGGACCTATCGCCTGCTCACGAACGGTTCCTATGGCGACGATTTCATCGGTATCACGCCCGCCGAAGCGCGTGAGCCCCGTACCTGGTGCGCGCCGCCCGGCACCCGGCGGCCGGCCGTCGAGACCAAGGGCGCCACCCACGCGGGTCGCGATTGCGGTGACGGCGCTTGTTGCTGAAGGGCGGATTTCCGGTGCACGCCGGGTGTGGGACGCGCAGGCTTCAGGTTTGGCCGCGTAGTCCCAGCAGGCGTTGGAGCCAGCGCCGGCGCCTGGGGGTGAGGGCGGCCTTCAGGCGCTGATCCGCCACCCGGCGGTTGATCTGGGCCAGGGAGGGATAGACGTGGATCACCCGGGACAGCTCGCCGGCCTTCAGGCCGCGGGCCAGGGCCAGGGTGTATTCATGGATCAGTTCCCCCGCCTGGGGGCCGGCCAGTGCGGCCCCCAGCAAGCGGCCGCGGCGATCGGTGAGGATCTTGGCCAGGCCCGCCGTCTCGCCCTCGGCCTGGGCGCGGTCGATGTCGCGGAAGGGGAAAGTGTAGACCTCGTGGCGCAATCCCTGCTGGCGGGCCTCGGTCTCGGACAGTCCCACGCGCGCGAGTTCCGGGTCGGTGAAGGTACACCAGGGCACCACCCGGCGTTCCACCCGGGTCGGGATGCGCAACAAAGCGTTGCGCAAGACCACGGTGGCCTGGTGTTCGGCCATGTGTGTGAAGGCATACGGGCCGGTGACGTCGCCACAGGCGTAGATCCTGCGATTGTGGGTGCGCAGGCGCGCGTCCGTGGCGATGCGTCCCTGCGGGTTGAGTACGACGCCCGCCGCTTCCAGGTCCAGGCCCTCCACGTTGGCCCGCCGGCCCGCGGCCACCAGCAGATGGCTGCCGGAGAGGGTATGGGTGCGTCCTGCCTCATCGGCTTTCGTGTTCCGGTAGTGCAGGGTCACGGCCCCGGGGATGCCGCGGGCCTCCAGCACGCGCACCCCGAAGCGGAAATCCACGCCCTCGCCCGCCAGGCGTTCCTGCACCACCGCCGCCAGGTCCTCGTCCTCGCGCGGCAGGATGCGAGGGCCCTGTTCCAGCAGGGTGACCCGGCTGCCCAGGCGCACGAAGGCCTGGGCCAGCTCCACGCCGATGGGCCCGCCGCCCAGCACCAGCAGGTGGGAGACGCCCTCTTCCAGGGAGAAGACGGTTTCATTGGTGAGATAGGGACATTCGTCCAGTCCCGGGATGGACGGTACGGCGGGGCGGGAGCCGGTGGCGATCACGAAGTGGCGCGCGGTGAGCAGGCGCCCGTCCACCTCGAAGGCCTCGCCGCTCACGAAGCGCCCGCTGCCGAAACAGAGTTCCACGCCCAGTTCGCGGAAGCGCTGGGGGCTGTCGTGTACCGCCACGCGGTCCACCACCGCCTGCACGTGGCGCATGACCGCCGGCAAGGAGATGTGGGGCGGGGCGGCGGTGATGCCGAAGTCGCGCGCCCGGCGCAGCCACTGGGCCACCTTGGCACTGTGCAACAGGGCCTTGCTGGGGACGCAGCCGTAATGCAGGCAATCCCCGCCCAGGCGGTGCTTCTCCACCAGGATCACCTTGGCGCCCAGCGCCGCACCGCCGGCGGCCACCACCAGTCCAGCGGCACCGCCGCCGATGATGCACAGATCGTATTCCATCTCAGAAGACAGAGGACAGAGGACAGAAGGCAGAGAAAACCACCCACCCTTTTTCCAGCCAGATGCTGGACGTCAAAAATGGTTCGTCTGATGTCTGTCCTCTGTCTTCTGTCATCTGAATACGGCCTCAGCTTCGAATACCGGTCCGTCCACACACACGCGTTTCATCCGTATCCCGTCGCCTTCGTACACCGGCACCGTGCAGCCAGCACAGCCGCCCACGCCGCAGGCCATGTATTCCTCCAGGGCCACCTGGCAGGGGCGGCCGAAGTTCCGGGCCAGACGGGCCGCGGCCTCCAGCATGGCATGGGGACCGCAGGCGTAGAGGGCCACTTCCTCCAGGGTATCGGCATCCAGGGATTCCAGCCACAGGCGTGCCAGGTCGGTGACATAACCCTGGTAACAGCCGGGGAAGCCTTGCAGGCTGGCCAGGCGGCTGGGGATGTTCCAGTCCTCCATGAGGGGCATGGCGGCGATCACCTCCGGGGGCAGCGCCGGGATGAGGATCTGCGAAGGCCGGGGGGTGAAGGGGAAAGGGGTCTCGGAGCCTGCCAGCATCAGGGGCCGGTAGCGCCCCTTCTCCCGGCGCAGGGCCTGGGCCAGGAAGATCATGGGAGGAATGCCCACCCCACCGCCGATGAGCAGCGGGCGGGGATACCGGGGATCCCAGGAAAAGGGCCTGCCGATGGGACCCAGCAGGCTGAGTCCTTCCCCCGGGCGTCGGCGCGCCAGGCAGCGCGTGCCCAGTCCCACGGTGCGATAGAGCAGCTCGATCCAGCCTTCCTGCGCAGAGGCCCGCATGAGGGACAAGGGGCGGCGCATGGGCAGCAGGGCGTCGCATTGCAGATGGACGAAGGTGCCGGGACGGGCGTGCGCGGCGATGCGCGGGGCCTCGAGGCGCAGCAGATATTGATCGCCGGGGCAGGCCTGGTGACTCAGGATCCGTCCGTCCTCGAGGAAGATGGTGTCACGCGGGCTCATGGGCGTCCTGGCGCTGGCCGGTCTCTGCCGCCGCGGATTCCGGTGCTGCCGCTGGGAGGGCATGGACCACCCGGCCTTCCAGCAGGGTGTAACGCACCTGGCCTTTCAGTTCCCAGTCCAGGAAGGGGGTGTTCTTGCCCTGGCTGTAGAGCCCTTCCGCCTTGAGGGTCCAATAGGCATCCGGATCGAAGATGCAGAGATCGGCGGGCTGCCCCGGGCCGAGGGTGCCGGCCGCAAGACCCAGGATGCGCGCGGGGTTGCAGGTGAGCCGGGCGATGGCCGCGGGGAGGTCGAGCACGCCGTCTTCCACCAGGCGCAGGGTGAGCGGCAACAGGGTCTCCAGTCCGGAGAGACCGGGGGCCGTGGCGCTGAAGGGAGCCAGCTTGGCGTCCGCCTCGTGGGGCTGGTGGTCGGAGCAGACCGCATCGAGGGCGCCCCGTGCCAGCCAGTGGCGCAGGCCGTTGCGGTCGCGCTGGGTGCGCAGGGGCGGCAGCACGTGACAGCGGCTGTCGAAGTCCAGCACGTCCAGCTCCGTGAGATGCAGGTGGTGGGCGCTCACGGCGGCGGTCACCGGCAGGCCGTCGTGGCGGGCGCGGGCGATCATCTGCGCCGCCCGGGCGGTGGAGAGCAGGCAGAAATGGACGTGCACCCCGATCTCCTCCACCAGGGCCAGGGCTGTGGCTACCGCCACGGTCTCCGCCGCGGCGGGAATGCCCGGTAGGCCCAGGCGGGTGCTCACGGCGCCTTCGTGGGCGCAGCCCTCGTTGGCCAGGTGAGGGTCCTGGGGCATGAGGAATACGGTGAGATCGAAGGTGGCGGCGTATTCCATGGCCCGGCGCAGGACCAGCGGGCTCTCCAGCGGGTGGAAGTCGTTGCTGACGCCGGCGCAGCCGGCGCTCTTCAGGGCATGCATCTCGCTCAGCCGGCAGCCGTCCAGGCCGCGGGTGAGGGCGCCCAAAGGCACCACCCGGGCATACCCCGCGCGTTCGGCCCGGCGGCGGATGAGAGCGGCCACCGCGGCGCTGTCCACCACCGGATCGGTGTCCGGCGGCATGCACAGGGTGGTGATTCCGCCCGCGGCCGCCGCCCGGGTCTCGCTGGCGAGGGTGGCCTTGTGTTCCTGGCCCGGTTCCCGGCAGTGGGCGCGCAGGTCCACCAGCCCCGGACAGACCACCAGACCGGTGGCATCGATCTCCTGTTCGGCGCGAAAGCCGGGCGGCGGTGCGCCCAGGGCCGCGATGCGTCCTTCGGCCACGTATACGTCCAGGTGCGCGTCCACCCCGTTGGCGGGGTCCACCACGCGGCCGCCGGAGATGCGGATGCCCTTCACGCGCCCTCCTCCATACCCTCTGATACGGCAGTGGCCGGTTGGCCGGGCGGGCTGGGTTGCATGGCCCGCGACATGATGGCCATGCGTACCGCGATGCCGTGGCTCACTTGCTGCAGGATCACGGAGCGGGGGCCGTCGGCGATGCTGGAATCGATCTCCACGCCGCGGTTGATGGGGCCCGGATGCATGACGATGGCGTCCGGCGCGGCGGCCTCCAGGGCCTCTTCGGTGAGGCCGAAGAGCTGGTAGTATTCGTGTTCGCTGGGCAGGGCGGCACCACGCATGCGTTCCTTCTGCAGGCGCAACATGATGATCACGTCCGCGTCCCGCAGGCCCGCCCGCAGTTCGTGGTAGACGTGCACGCCCAGGGCCTCGGGGCAGGCGGGGATCAGGGTGCGGGGGGCCACCACGCGGATCTCCTTCACGCCCAGGGTGCTCAGGGCGTGGATCTGGGAGCGCGCCACCCGCGAGTGGAGGATGTCGCCGACGATGGTCACGGTGAGCTTGTGGAAGGCCCCCTTGTGCCGGCGGATGGTGAACATGTCCAGCATGGCCTGGGTGGGGTGCGCGTGGCGGCCGTCGCCGGCGTTGATGATGCTCACGCCCGGGGCGGCGTGGCGGGCGATGAAATGGGCCGCTCCACTGTCGGGGTGGCGTACCACGAACATGTCGCAATGCATGGCCTCCAGATTGCGCAGGGTGTCCAGCAGGGTCTCACCCTTGCGGGTGGCCGAGGCGGTGACGTTGATGTTGAGGACGTCCGCCGAGAGGCGCTTGGCGGCCAGTTCGAAGGTGGTGCGGGTGCGGGTGCTGGGTTCGAAGAACAGATTGACGATGGTCTTGCCGCGCAGCAGCGGGACCTTCTTGACCGCCTGTTCGGCGACCCCGGCGAAGGATTCGGCGGTGTCCAGCAATTCCACCAGCAGCTCGCGTTTCAGGCCCTCGATGGTGAGGAAATGGCGCAGCCGCCCTTGGGCGTCGAGCTGGATGTTCTCCTTGATCAAGGCGCCGGTTCCTCCCGGTGGGGTGTGGTGGGGGGGCTCGTCGGGGTTTCCACGAGGCTCAGGCTCAGGGGGTCGGGGCCCTGGAGCTTGATCTGCCGCTGGGGCGGCAGATCCAGACGGGTGCCGGCGACGTCCGCCTGGATGGGCAGCTCGCGGCCGTTGCGGTCCACCAGCACGGCCAGCAGGACCGCGGCCGGGCGGCCGTAGTCGAACAGTTCGTTGAGGGCGGCGCGGATGGTGCGTCCCGTGTAGAGCACGTCGTCCACCAGCACGACCGCGCGCTCGTCGATGGCCACCGGCAGGTTGGAGGGACGCACCTGGGGGTTGACGCCGATGCGGGTGAAGTCGTCCCGGTAGAAGGAGATGTCCAAGGTGCCCAGCGGGGTGGAGAGGCCCAGGCGGCGGTGCAGCTCGGCGGCGATCCACACGCCGCCGGTGTGGATGCCCACCAGCAGCGGCTCGTCGATGTGCCGCTGCCGCAACAGCGCCGCCAGCGCCCGGGTCAGGCGTTCCAGCAGGACCTCCACCTCCGGGAGTGCGGCCGTGGTGTCCTCACGCGCGTTCATGGGCCGTGTTCGGCGCCCGCCCCGCCGCCCACCTCCATGCCCGCCTCGCTGCCAGCCTCGTTGCCCGTCTCGTTGCCAGTGGGCGTGCGGTTGAGAAAGGTCTCCAGGATGAGCTGGGCCGCCACCGCGTCCACGTCGGTGTGCCAGCCCTTGCGCCCGCCGCCTTCCTCGCGTCCTTCACGGATGCGCTGCTGGGCGGCCAGTGAGGAGAGACGTTCGTCGGCGAAATACACGGGCAAATGATACCTGCCCCGCAGGCGGTTGGCGAATCGGCGGGCCTTGCGGGTGGTGTCCTGTTCGCTGCCGTCCATGTGCAGGGGCAGGCCCACGATCAGGGCCGCGGGCCGCCACCGTTCCAGCAGGCGGGTGACCGCATCCCAGTCGGGCGTACCGTCCCGGGCCGGCAGGGTGAGCAGGGGGCGGGCGGCGCCGGTGAGTTCCTGGCCCACCGCCACGCCGATCTTGCGGTCCCCGTAGTCGAAGGCCATGAGGGTACGGCAGGCGGTCATGCGTGGCCGATGTCGCTGGAGAGGCGCTTGATGTCCACGCCGGTGAGGGCGGCGGCGGCCTCCCAGCGCTGGGCGTAGGGCGTTTCGAAGATGATGCGCTCGTCGGCGGGGACGCTGAGCCAGGCGTTCTCCGCCATCTCCTGTTCCAGTTGGCCCGGGGCCCAGCCGGCATAGCCCAGGGCGATGAGACAGCGCTCCGGCCCCTCGCCGCGGGCGATGGCCTCCAGGATGTCGCGCGAGGAGGTGAGACCGATGTCGCCGGTGACGTCCAGGGTGGCCTCCCACTGCCCCAGGGGCTTGTGCAGCACGAAACCCCGCTCGCATTGCACCGGCCCGCCCAGGAGGATGGGCATCTGCTGCACCTCCGGCAGTTCGGACTGGATCTTCATCTGTCCCAGCACCTCCCCCAATGTGATGTCCAGGGGGCGGTTGATCATGATGCCCAAGGCCCCTTCCGCGTTGTGCTCGCAGATGTAGGTGACCCCATGGAAGAAATTGGGATCCTTGAGACTGGGCATGGCGATCAGGAAATGATCGGTGAGCGAGTGCATGGCGTCCATGCGGCTAGTATCCGCCAGCGGGCAGGCCCTGACAAGCAGCGTTTTTCAACGCGCCTGCAGGTTGTCGTCGAGGAATTGCCAGGTGCGCGTGATGTGCAGGACGTCGGTGTCCTTGCGCAATTCCTCGGGGAAGGGCGCGAAAGGCGCAGCGAGGCGGACGATGCGGATGGCGGCGTCGTCCAGGATCTTCTTGCCGGAGGAACGCAGGACGGTGATGCTGTGCACCGTGCCGTCGGCGTTGATGGCCACGTCCAGGATCAGGCTGCCGGAGATGCCGCGCCGCTTGGCTTCTTCCGGATAGTTGAGATTACCGATGCGCTCCACCTTGGCGCGCCAGGCGTCCAGATAGGCGGCGTCCCGGTATTCCCGCGCCCGCGAGGAGATGTAGCGGTGCCGGAGGCGTTCCGCATAGGCCTGCAAGGAGCGGTCGATCTCCGCGCTGAGATTGGCGATCTCCACGCTGCGCCGCAGGAGTTCCTCAGCCGTGAGTTCGGCGGGCTGGGTGGGGGGCTGTTCCTCCACCGCCTGCTGGCGCCGGCGGGCCTGTTGCAGCGTGAGCGTGGCGGGTTGCGGGGGTTGCGCGGCCTGGGGT
>WFNO01000112.1 GCA_015488555.1 Gammaproteobacteria bacterium | reverse complement strand
GCGTGGTGGAGGGTTTCAATACCAAGGCAAAACTGACGGTCAGAAAAGCCTTTGGTTTTCGAACCTATCACGCTATGGAAATCGCTTTGTATCATACACTTGGCGCCTTGCCTGAACCAGAATCTACCCATAGATTCTGCTAACGAGGCAAGGATGAGAAGACGCCCGGTATATGAAGAATGCAGGGGAGGATGCAGGCCGTATCCGATGTTCGATCGCGCTGTCCACGGGCTTCCGGCAATTCAATGATATCGCCGTCATGATAGACCCATTGCCAGCCAGAACAGAACGCGTTCCACTATCGAAAATGCCCGCATCCTTGTCAAGTATTCCGTTCCGCACGCAGCGGGTGCCAGCCGGTCCGCAAAGGAGGTCCATCGAATGAAAGCCGTGCTGATGACCGCCACGGGCGGTCCCGATGTCCTGCAGGTGCAGGAAGTGCCGGAACCCGAAATCCGACATCCCACCGAAATCAAGGTGCGACTCAAGGCGGCTGGGGTCAATCCACTGGACACCAAGCTGAGGACCCGTGGCGTGTTCTTCGACGGTGCCCTGCCGGCCATACTCGGCTGCGACGGGGCGGGGGAGGTGGTGGCCGTGGGAGAGGCCGTCACCCGATTTAAACCGGGGGACGCCGTGTGGTTCTGTCACGGCGGTCTGGGCCGGGAGCCCGGCAATTATGCCGAGTACAACGTGCTGGACGAACAGGTGGCGGCGCTGAAACCGGAGTCCCTCAGCTTCGTGGAGGCCGCCGCCGCGCCCCTGGTGCTCATCACGGCCTGGGAGGCCCTCTACGACCGGGCCCGGTTGAAGCCGGGCAAGACCGTTCTGATCCATGGCGGGGCCGGAGGCGTGGGGCACGTGGCCATCCAACTGGCCAACCTGGCCGGTGCCCGCGCCTGTTGCACCGTGAGCACCGCGGAAAAAACGGAGCTGTGCCGCATGCTGGGCGCGGCGGAGACCATCCGCTATCCGGAGCAGGATTTCGTGGAGGCGGTGCTGGACTGGACGGAAGACAAGGGCGTGGATGCGGCCCTGGACACGGTGGGGGGCGAGGTGTTCCGCCGGACCATGGCGGCCATGGCGCATTACGGGGATCTGGTGACCCTGCTGGATCCGGGGCAGGACGTCTCCTGGAAAGAGGCCCGCAATCGCAACCTGCGCATCGGCTTCGAACTCATGCTCACGCCCATGCTGGAAGACTTTCCGGAGGCGCGCCGCCATCAAGTGATGATCCTGGAACAATGCGGGCGCTGGTTCGACGAGAGGCGCCTGCGCATCCACATCGGCATGACCTTTCCGCTGGATCAGGCCGGAGCCGCCCACGCCCTGCTGGAGACGGGGCACATGACCGGCAAGGCGGTACTGACCATGGAGCCCTGAAGGGACGGCGACTGCTAATCGGTCTTGACGGCGTCCAGACTGACCACGGGCGCATCCCCCGCCACCTCGGCGCTATGGACCACGCCCCGGGGTACGGCCAGGCAATCACCCGCCTCCAGCACCACCTCGTGCCCGCACATGCGCATGCGGAAACGGCCGCTGAGCACGGCATCGATCTTGTCCACCGCGTGGCTGTGGTCCGGGAAACGGGTGCCGGGCGGATAGACGTAGCGCCACACCTGGTAGCCACGCGCCTCCAGCTTGCGGCGCAGCTTCTCTTCGGTCAGTTCACCGTCCCGCTCGAAATCCCAGTGCTCGACTACCGGTTCTGAGGTATCCATGTACAACATTCTAGCTAAAAGGGGGCCAATGACAAACGCAATCGATTCTCATTTGTCACCGACCTCCGGGATGGCCTAAGATTCAGGCGATCATGTGGCTGATCGATCGAATGGCGGAGCAGCGCATCCAGGAGGCCATCGCCAAGGGGGAACTGGACGATCTGCCGGGTGCCGGGCGGCCGTTGCCGCTGGAGGACGATCCGCTGGTGCCCGAAGAATTGTGCGCGGGTTACCGCCTGCTGAAGAATGCGGGGTACATCCCGCCGGAACTGGCCTGGCGACGCGAGATCCAGGATCTGCGCCAGTTGTTGGATGCGGCCACTCGTACGGAGGAGGAACGCCGCCGGCTCGGGCGCAGGCTCAATTACCTGCTGGCCCGGCTGTCGGACCGCAGCGGCGGGCACGAGAGTCACCTGGCCGTGCAGGAACGTTATCTGGAGCGCTTGCAGGCTCGCTTCGATCCAGAGGCCCGTCAGCCCGGGAGCCCATGACCGTCGCGTGGCGCGGGAAATTCCGGCACGCCGCGGGTTCTGCCCGGCGGCTGCGCGGGCGCGGCGCCGCTTCCAATCCCGACTGTCGTTATGCCGCATGGACGCGCACTCCGGTGGACGACGATGGGACCGATGCCACGCCCGGCCGTCCGCAGGCGGCGGACGAGGCGAGCGCCGCCCCGGCCACCACGTTGACGCCCGAACACCCCCGCAGGATCATCCACTTCAATCGGTCGCCCGACGTGGGTTTTGACCGTTCCATCAATCCCTATCGCGGATGCGAGCACGGCTGCATCTATTGCTTCGCCCGCCCCACCCATGCCTGGCTGGATCTGTCACCGGGACTGGACTTCGAGACCCGCCTGTTCTGGAAACCCGAGGCTCCGTCGTTGTTGCGCGCGGAGTTGTCCCGGCCCTCGTATCGCTGTGCGCCCCTGGCCCTGGGGATCAATACCGATGCCTACCAGCCGGTGGAACGGCGCCTCCGGCTCACCCGCCGCATCCTGGAGGTGCTGGTGGCCTGCCACCATCCTTTCAGCATCGTCACCAAGTCCGCCCTCATCGAGCGCGACCTGGACCTCCTGGCGATGGCGGCCCGGCGCCGCCAGGCGATGGTGATGATTTCCCTCACCACCCTGGACCGCGACCTGGCCCGGCGCCTGGAGCCGCGGGCCGCGGCTCCGCAGCGGCGCCTGGAAGTGATTCGCCGCCTGTGTGAGGCCGGCGTGCCGGTGGGGGTGCTGGTGGCGCCGGTGATTCCGGTCCTCACCGAGGACGAACTCGAACGCATTCTCGAAGCGGCGCGCAGGGCGGGGGCCCGTCATGCGGGGTATGTGCTGCTGCGCCTGCCGCACGAACTGAAGGACCTGTTCCGGGAGTGGCTGCAACTGCATGTCCCCGACCAGGCGGGCCATGTGCTGTCACGCCTGCGGCAGATGCGCGGCGGAAAGGACTACGATGCGCGTTACGGGGTCCGCATGACCGGTGAGGGCCCGTTTGCCGACCTGCTGGCCCAGCGTTTCCGGCTGGCCGTGAAACGCCTTGGATTTCAGCCGCCGGCGGCGCTGGATCATACCGCTTTCCGGCGGCCGGACGATGACGGTGCCGGTGTCCAGATGACTCTCTTCCCAGATGAGGCTGGTAATCGAGACACGGGTTGATCCTGCACGCGTGGCACTTTTCAATTACAGCGACGATTCAAAAAAAGCGCATTCTCGGCTGCATTCTCTTCCGCGCGGTCTTGCCGGAGGCGGCGAGTTTACCGCCTGCTAGGGGCGGGAGGAGGATTCGAGCCGTCGCGCCCGCTATTCCACCGCAGTCCAGCCTTAGAGGTGCTCCTGCGAGCCTGGCACACCACCCCATCGGCCCTGTACTGAGGCCGGACCTTCTTACCATGGGGCTCGTTTGGCATGCGTGGACTTGACGGCGGCCACAGGGTTTTGCGATAACCCTTGGGGCATACCGACAGCCATGGCGAGAGGGAGGACCCACACCATGCACGTCACATTGGTTCATGTCCATGTCAAACCTGAGCACGTGGATGCATTCATCAAAGCCACGCGCGCCAACCACGAGGCCTCGGTGCAGGAGCCGGGCAATTTGCGCTTTGACGTTCTGCAATCACAGGACGATCCCACGCGCTTCGTACTCTACGAGGCCTATCGCTCAGCCGAGGACGCCGCCCGCCATAAAGAGACCGCCCACTATCTGGCCTGGCGGGAAACCGTGGCCGAATGGATGGCCGAACCTCGGCAGGGGGTTCCCTACGAGGGACTCTTTCCCCGCTCTACATGAGAGCGTCCATGATGGCCTCGTTCAGCGTGGCGCGCCTGCCGCGCATCGAATTCGGGCGTGGCGCGCTCGCCCGCCTGCCGGATTTGGCCTCGGCGTATGGGCGCCGAATGCTGGTGGTGACAGGAGCCCGGAGTTTCACGGAAAGTGCCGCCTGGCCCACGCTGCTGGAGGGACTGCGCCGTGCCGGTCTGAGCTGGACACTCTTGCGGGTGAACGGAGAACCCTCACCGGAGCTGGTGGACGAGGCCGTGCGCCGCCACGCGCCGGAGCAGATCGACGTAGTGGCGGGCATCGGCGGCGGCAGCGCTCTGGATGCGGCCAAGGCCATCGCCGGTCTGTTGCGGGTGGGTGACAGCGTGCTCGACTATCTGGAAGGGGTGGGCACGCAACGCCCATACCGGGGACCGGCCGTCCCGCTCGTCGCCGTGCCCACCACTGCGGGTACCGGCAGCGAGGCCACCAAGAACGCGGTGCTGAGCCGCCAGGGGCCTCAGGGCTTCAAGAAATCCTTTCGTGACGAACGACTGGTGGCGCAATACGCCCTGGTGGATCCGGAACTGCTGGCTTCCTGCCCGCCGCGGGTGATCGCATCCAATGGCATGGATGCCCTGACCCAGCTCCTGGAGTCCTATGTGTCCATCAAGGCCGGGGCCTTCACCGATGCCCTGGCCGAACACGGCCTGCGGATGGTGCGCGACAGCCTGCTGCCCTGGTACGAGCAGGGCGAGGCGGCGCGGGAGGCCCAGGAGGGCATGGCCTGGGCGGCGCTGGCCTCGGGCATCACCCTGGCCCAGTGCGGCCTGGGATCCGTGCACGGGCTGGCATCGCCGCTGGGAGCCTTCCATCCCATTCCCCACGGCGAGGTGTGCGGCACCTTGGTGGCGGCCGCCACGGCCGTCAACCTGCGCGCCTTGCGCGAGCGGGCGCCGGACGACGTGGCCTTGCGCAAGTATGCGCGCGCCTCGGAGTTGCTGCACGGGCGCCGGTTTCCCACTCCGCAGGCTGCCCAGGACGGTCTAGTGGACTTGCTAAACGAGTGGACGGCGCGTCTGCAACTGCCGCGTCTGTCACACTATGGCGTGCGGGAACAGGATCTGGACCACATCGTGGCGCACAGCCGAGGCAGCAGCATGAAGACCAATCCTGTCGTCCTCGAAGACAGCGAGATTCGGGAAATCCTCCGGCAACGCCTGTAGGGGATTATCCGCTGCATGGCTGCATGTGATTCGAAATAAATCCCCCCTGCCACCGCCAACCCTACGTCTCACGCTGGCAGGATATCTTTTTCTCGATTAAGGGACAGTGCAAATGGCGGCGCAGCGTGATCAGTACGGTATGGGCTGGGACTCAGGTCCTGCCCCCGGAAACCACTGTCAACTGAGGCGTGCCGGCAACCTGACGAAGCGGCTCCTCCGGGCAGGCTAGCCAACGCACCAATGGCAACCACTGTTCGCGCTCCACCAGGGCCTCGTCGTCAGACAGCTCGAATATTCCCTGTCCACGTTCCGCCGCTCGGATATAGTAGTCGCTGTCGCTCAGCGACGTCAGGAAAGGAATGTCTACGGTGACAAGAAAACGTTGCAGAGGTTCGTAGAGCGGCGTATGACGTCGAACTCGGTTGGCTACTACGCCCAGATGAATACCCAATTTGCGTACCTTGCCCACCAGCAGCAGGTGGCGGATGAAATCCGAAGTAGCATGAATGTCCAAGGGTGAGGGCACGACAGGTATCACGATGATGTCCGTGCGACGCAACATTTCCTGCAACGTACCACCGGAGACCCCGGCGGGGGCATCAATGATGAGGCGTTCCGTCTGTGGGGGGACGCTCAATTGCCAAGTACGCGTCAGTCCGTGGGGCGGCCGCGTGGCGTCGATCACCTGGATGGCCGGCAAATCCTCGCTGCGTAGGCTTCGCCATCGAAGGCAGGAGCCCTGCGGATCGTAATCCATAAGTACGGTCTTCTGGCCACCGGCTGCGAAGAGGCTTGCCAAGTTAGTGGCAAGCGTGGTCTTCCCGCAGCCGCCTTTCGAATTGAGCACCAGAATCGTTTGCATGCTCCGCGATCCCTTTTGTTTATATCTATATCAACAAGTTAATATCACTCATGAAGATTTGTCATCAACGAGTGCGGCCACTCAAGACGTTTTCCACATTACTAGAACTATCGGCATTTGTAAATTGATATTAAAGACCTGTGGCAGCTTTCTTGTCTCTTTCTTTCTTCAGCTAACACATGATCGGCACGCACTCGGTATTCAGAAGTTGCCTATCCATGATGGGATATGGAGGCAGAGTGTGAATTCTGGCAGCTTTATTTTCGCTCCGTTTTCGCCCTGGTTGCAGATTCTGTGAGAACCAGATGCAAGTGACTAGTATCAGGAGGTGTTGGGGTACGGACATCCTGCCCCTCGGTGGACAG
>WFNO01000111.1 GCA_015488555.1 Gammaproteobacteria bacterium | reverse complement strand
TTTGAGCCCATCGGATTCCACTTGGAACGCCCTCGATACTGAGGGCGATGGGAAGGCGTGCCCAGCAAATCCCGGTTTGCCCGGTTTTGTGCCCGCGGCCAAAGCGCAAAGCCCTTTTCGGCCTTGGGAGTGGAGATTGAAGACGGTAAAAAGGGGCTGACACGCGTCATCTTGGGCAGAAGCTGCGGGAATGGTGTGTTTGCTCGAATGAAGTCACGGATTCAGGAACATTATATTCATGTGCCACACTAACCGATCATATGGCACAGAGGTTACCCTAATGGCATCATCGGACAATGAAGTACAGGTCGGTGCCCAAGGCCGGGTGGTCATCCCGGCTGCGCTGCGTAAGGCCTTGAAATTGAAACCCGGAGACCGGCTGCTGGCCCGAAAGGTCGGTGAGAGCCTGGTACTTGAGCGCCGGGAGACCGTGGAGAAACGGTTGCGCGAGCGGTTCCGGCACATACCCGGGGACGTCAGTCTGGTGGATGAACTGATCGCCGAGCGGCGGGCCGAGGCGGCTGGTGAGGGCGGGGACCCGTGAGCGTCGTGCTTGATGCTTCGGCCCTGCTGGCCTTTCTGCACGAGGAGCCGGGAGGAGAGGTGGTGTCCCCGGCCCTGGATGGTGCCCGTGTTTCAGCAGTGAACTGGTCTGAGGTGCTGCAGAAATCGCTGCAACGCAAGGTGGACATCGAAGGAATGCAGCAGGAGTTCATCGAGGTCGGGGTGGCTTTTGAGCCTTTTACGCCGCAGCAGGCGGAAATTGCTGCGTGCCTCAGGTCCTCCCGGACCCGAAATCACGGGTTGTCCATGGCAGATCGCGCCTGTCTGGCATTGGCGATGGACAAGGCGCTGCCGGTGCTGACAGCGGACAGGGCGTGGGCTGCCCTCGATCTGGATCTTGAGATCCAGGTGTTCCGATGAGGAGCTGATGGCGAACGGACTTCAGAAATCGCCTTAGAAACGGCCGCCGAAGATGCATGGGTGGCGGATGGCTATCGGTCTCTCTCTTCCACTGCCTTTGATCGCCAATCGCGCCATCTTCCCTGATACCGTGCTTGATTTCATCTTGATTTCATCTTGATTTCATCCGGGGGGACACCCTGCCCCAGGTCTGGGTAAAGCTGGAGAGCCTGCATGGCGACGAGACTGGGGATCGTGTGCTGGCTGTCTTGTGCAAGTGGTGGATATGGGGTGCTGTCTATCCTGCGTCATGGTTTCAAACTTTGAAAAGACCTTGCGCGCGGCTTTCTTCCGGCCTGCCCACAGCCTGGACCTAGATACTGGAGTAGCGCTATCAGGCCAACTGGCTGGGGATCACCCAGTAGCTCCATTTCAGCCCAAAATCGGACAGATTCGTCGGGAGTGAATTTGGATAGCCACAGGCTGGCCCGAAGGGCAAACGCCAGGGATGGCGTTCGCAACGGTCCCTGGATGTGGTGTTGAGCATCAACGCCATTCCAGTGATGACAGGGACTGTAGGCTGTGGCCGAGCCACCTACCAGTACCGCCGCAACCGTGATCTCGGGGAGCAGATTTTCTAAAGCACAGCTTCGTCCACTTCGCAGTGGACACCGAATAGACAACCTGCCCACCCGCTTGGCGTGCGAAGCAACCTATTTCCTACCCTCCAACCCACGAATTCTGCTGAAGAGCCGAAAAATACCGTCGCAGTTCAGGTTGAACGTTTATATCATGTACTTCATGTCACGGTTCCGCCCAGCATCAGGGCCAAACTATGCTTTCTCCCGGTGTGGAAGCGATTTCCAACTTCCAGACCGGGATAAAGCAGGTGGCAGGGCCGCAACCACTTCCTTGTGACCAACGGCCTATAGGATACCCGGTGCTGGCAAGCGTGCCGACCATCCTGGTCGTCCCTGGCATCCCTGCCAAAGGCGATGCTAGCACAATCATCCGGGATTGCAAACCAAAAATCTTTCATTGACCCGGCGGCGATATATATCGTCGCCAAGTGGATGAGGGGGCTAAATCATAAAGAATCAACATGTTGCGGGTTTTTCTGGGTCGGGGCGTATTCGGGCGAACGCGACTCTTGGTTTTCAATTTGAAAGGGGAGGCGTTCACCAGGGCCACAGGAAATTGACCAGGATCTGGCCCCGCTCGTAGTCGTAGCGCGTGAAGTTGGAGTCGTTCCAGGTGTAACGAAGTTCCGCGCTCAGGACCTTGCCCTGTGAGAAGGTGCGGGAGAGGGACCACGAGGCGAGCGTGCGTTGTTCCTCACGCCTGCGGGTGCCGCCGCCGATCAGCTCGCTGGGATCGTTGTAGCGGCTGTATCGGTAGCGCAGCTTGAGGGTGGTGCTGTAGCGGGGAGTGATGGCATACTGTCCCCGCAGGCGCAAGGTGTGCCGGGTGGGGGAATAACTGACGAAGCGCGTGCCGTTGAGGTCCTGACGATCGTTGAGTTCCAGTTGATAGGACAGGGACAGGCGCCGCTTGCCCTGTCGCCAGCGCAGGCCGGTGCTCAGTTTGTGGCGCCAGCCCTGCAGGTAGGCCACGCGCTGATCCAGATCGTCGATATAGGCCAGTTCGTAGCGCATCTGCAGGCGCCGCTGGCGGTCCAATTTGCGCCGGCCCTTGAAAGAGGCGGCGAAGCTCCGGGTATAACCTTCCTGGTCCAGCAGGGTGTGGATGTAGTGCAGGCCGGTGTCCCAGCGCCAGGCCCCGGTGCGGCGGTTCAGGAGGCCGCCGAATCGCAGGGCGCTGATGTTGTAGGCGTTCAGTTCCTCGTAGTTGATCAGATAGAGACTGCTCTCCAGTGAGGTGCCCCGGCGCCGGTCTCCTTGGACGCGGGCGCGGCCGTACAGTAGCAGCTCCGCAAAGCCGTCGCGCTGTTCTGCCGTGGCGATGGTTTCACTGCCGGAACTCAAGGTCACGTTGTCATCGTAGCCGGTCCCCAGCAGGATGAAGCCCGAGGCCTTGGGTTTCTTGGAGGCGGGCGCAGTCTTCCGGGTGGGGCCTGCGGGCTTTAAGCGGTCCAGCATGTCCCTGGCGGCGGTTTGCAGGGCGGGTTTGGCGTCCAAGGTGAGCGTGCGTTCGAACCATTGCCGGGCTTCCTTTTTGCGATCTCGTCTGACGGCCACCAGTCCGAGGTTGTAGGCCGCCAGGGCCGCCATCTGGGGATCGGCGAGCAATTCACGAAAGTGCCGTCCGGCCTCTTCGTAGCGGCCCAATTTGTAGTAGGTGACGGCGAGATTGTAGATGAGGGCGTTTTTCTTTATGCCCGCTTGGCGGGCTTGCAGGTAGGCCTCTAAGGCCTGCTCGTAGGCCCCGGCGCGAAAGGCCTCATTGCCCGCGCGATACGCGTCTTTGGCATTGCCGGCCCAGGCGGTGGTGTTGTCCCATACCAGCAACAGGACGAGCAGCAGCCACGAGGTGGTGTATCGGTTGTGACGGCGAAAGCGGTTCGAGGCGAGCATGCGAATGGGGGGATTGGGAGACTCGGTGATACTCATTAATGATTTTCGATTGTCGCAAATCTCCAGCGGAGCAACAATGCGGCCGCCGGCCTGTTAAGCGGTCACTAAGCCCTGCGCCCCGGAAAATCCGGCGCAGCAACGTGCAGGGCCGCAATCCATGGGGCATAAAAAACGAGAGGGCCGGTAGGCCGGCCCTCAAAGGGGGGGAGGATAGGATGGCAGCGAAAATCAGTCGTCTTGCCCGGGCAGATCTTCCGGGCGGTCGTCATCGAGATCTTCCAGATCCGGCAGATCGGTCGCGTTCTCCAAGGCCTCGCTTGCGTTATCCAAAGCGTCCTGCGTTTCTTCCAGGGCCTCCTGCGCGGCGTTCTGCGCTTCTTCCATGGCCTCGTTCACAGTGTCTTGGGCCTCTTCGACGGCACTCTGTGCTTCTTCCAGCGCTTCCTCTTTGGCAGTTTGGGCCTGTTCCATGGCTTCCTCCTTGGCTGCTTGCGCCTCTTCTAGCGCTTCTTCCTTGGCCGATTGCGCTTCTTCCAAGGCCTCTTCTTTTGTGCTCTGTGCCTCTTCCAAGGCCTCCTCCTTGGCGGATTGCGCCTCTTCCAGAGCCTCTTCCTTCAGGCCATGGGCTTCCTCTTCGGCTTCCTCCCGGGCGCGGCCGGCGTCTTCCAGGATTTCTTCCTTGCGGTCGCGGGCCTTGTCCTTGAGGTCACGGAGTTCGTCCGCAGTCTCCTCGTCAGGGTGCTCGTGCCCGTCGTCCGAGCGGTGGCGATTGGCCTCGTCCAGCCCGCGTTCGGCATGCTCGCGGGCCTCGTCACGGGCGGCTTCCGGCAATTCGATACGGTTGATGAAGGCCTCCACCCCACCTTCGTCATCGTCGATGATCTGGATGGTGATCTCTTCGAGATCTTCGACGGCATGAGCGGGGGCGCTGGTCAATCCCGCGAGGGCGGCGGCCAGGGCGATGGTGAAATAGGGCATCATACGCATGTCTGCATCTTCGCTAAGTCAAACCGGCATCCATGCGGAGGAATGGTGTGGACGACGATTGCTGTTGGGCGGCGATTTCCATGCGCACGCGAAAGACCTTGCGTTTGTCCCCATGGCTGATGGAGGCGACCAATTCGCCGCCACCCGGAGCCCGGGCGATGACGGGCAGGACCAGCAGGTTCTTGCCTGGTTTCAGATTTCCCTCCCAGGTGATCTCGCGTCGGTTGGGATACCCCTTCAGCTCGACACCGGGAGGTAGCACCACGGTGAAGGTGGCCTGAGCCAGCGTGGTGGGAGAGTTGATCACCAGCTTCACGTCCCGGGTCTCGTTGAGCTGGATGCTGAGCCCGGGGATCTCGGCCGCGGCCATGGTCTGCGGCCGCTTGGTGACCGCTACCTGTTCGGCGTTGGATTCCATGCGGGCGTCGGGTATGGGCCGCTGCCACAGCAGGCCTCCCACCACCAGGGCCACGCCCGCGGCCAGGGCGGCTCCGCGGTACCAGCGGTGGCGATGGGCCTCGGTCTCGTGGGCCATGGCATGCTGCAGGGCGCGGTCGTAGAAACCGGGGGATGGGCCTGATACAGGCAGGGCACGCAGGGCGTCGCGCAGGCGCTGGGTCTGGGCGAGCCGCTCCCGGCACGCCGGACAGGCATCCAGGTGGCGTTCGATTTCCTGCACCGCAGCCTCGTCCAGGGCCCCGTCGAGGAAATCGTCCAGTCGGTTTTGCAGGTCTTGGCAATTCATGGTTTGGCCTCTGCCCTATGACACGCTCGAACCCGGTAAAGGGTTCCGTCAGCATTCTATATATAACTGTTTGAATAAAAAAGCATATTTCGTATGCACGTCAGCCGGGCGCGGTTCAGGCCTGTTCCAGGAGCTGGCGCATGCGCGCGCGGGCCCGGTGCAAGCGCGATTTCAAGGTGCCGATGGGGCATTCCAGGATCTCTGTCATCTCCTCCAGCGTGTAGCCCTCCACGTCGTGCAGCATGATGACCGCGCGGTGATCCTCGCTGAGGCGATCGAGAGCCGCCTGCAACTGGCGCAGGTCCCCATCGCGCCGGGTCTCCACTTCGGGATTTGTGCCTTCTTCCGCGGCCAGGCGGTCCACCGGATCCGGATCGTCCTCGTCGCCGGTCTGGTCCGCCAGGTGAATGGGCGAGCGGTTACGCCGCCGCTGGGTGTCGATGAACAGGTTGTACAGCACGCGGGCCAGCCATGGGCGCAGCTTGTCTACCTGCTTGAGTTCCTCGCGCCGGGGATAGATCTTGATCAGCAGATCCTGCAGCAAGTCCTCGGCGTCGGCGGCATTGCCGGTGAAGCGGAAGGCCAGCCGGTAGAGCGATTCCAGATGGGGGCGCACCAGGCGCTCGAAATGCACCTGCTCGGCACGCTTGGAGGGGAAATTGAATATCCTGGCCATCGTTCGATCGTCCTGGTCTCGCACGGATGCCGCATCCACGGCCTGTTCGCAGCCGTGCTACCGTAAACGAGGGGGCTTAAAGGGCTCTTAACAGGCTGTTGCAATTCTACTCATGCGGCGCGATCCGGTGTTGAAAATGGCCTCGAAATGCTCATTTACCTATTTGTAAACTGCGCTTTCTCGGCCATTTTCGCCTTGTCTCGCACTCGCCTGAGCGAATTTCAACAGCCTGTCAACAAGAGCGACATCATACACTATCCCTCTCATGCCCGGTGGTCCTGGAGGGAAGATCTGGAGGGAAGATCCCGGCAGATGTCCCGGCGGGTCCGGCACCGCGATGGCGGGAAATGCTATAATCTCGCGGTCATGGCGTTCCACCGCAGCCCCCGGCCTTTCCAGATCCATCCGCTTCCCGGTCTTTCACGGTAAGGAGCTTGCGTGCCTAGTATCACCGTCGGCATCATCGATTGGTCGTTGTTCTTCCTGGTAAACGGCATCCTGCTCTATTCCGCATATAGCGCAGCGGGTTTCCTGTGCCGGCGTACCGATTCCCTCGCCACGCTCACCGTCGCCGCGGGCCTCGTGTATTTCGCACTGATCACGGTGACGGTGATCTTCCTGGGGGCGGTGGTGCAGCACCTCAGCCGCAACACCGTGGTGCTGGGTGCCGTCCTGCCGGCTCTGCTCCTGCTCCAGCTCACCCGGGAGCACCGCCCTGCCTTACTGGCACCGCTGCGCAGGGCCCTCCGGGAGTGGGCAGCGGCGCGAGATCCGTTCCTCTACCTGCTGGTGGTCTTGTTCCTGCTGCAGGTGGGCGTCCTGATCGCCAAGGTGGTATGGCTCCCGCCCCATGTCTGGGACGTGTTCTATTATCATCTGGCGCCGGCGGTGGAGTGGTACCAGCAGGGACGGATGCCCTTGGCCATCGACACACCCGCCCGGCACATGAACGGCGTGCCCCTGGGCATGACCGTGCTCAGTTATTGGTTCTTCGTGCTCCTGCGCCACGACGTCCTGGTGGAACTGCCCATGTTGCTTTGGGCCCTGTTGCTGGTGCCGCTAGTCTACGAGATCTTGCGGCGCTCGCAAGTGTCACCCGCCTGGCCGCTGAAGTTCGCCATTTTGGTGTTTTTCGTCCCCATCGTGCTCATGCAGTCCATCACGGTGAAGGACCATCTGGGACTCAACATCGCCCTCCTGGCCGGGCTCTTCTTCCTGGCGGCCTATCTGCAGGACGGCCACGCCCGGCGGCTCGTGCTCGCCGGCCTGGCCTTCGGCCTCATGCTGGGTTACAAACAGGCCGGGTTGGCCTATCTGGGCGTGAGCGTCGCGTTGTTCCTGATGCTGTTCTTTCTGGAGCGGCGCCGCTTGTTGCAGGAACGCAGCGCCGGCCGCCGGCTGGTGCGGGCCGGCGGCACAGCCCTGCTGCTCACCGCCCTGGTGGGCGGCTACTGGTGGGTGAAGAGGGCCCTGCTGGCAGGCTCACAGGCCCTGCTCGCCCTGCCGCCACCCCGGCCGGCGGCGGATGCAACTGGTGAGACCGGGAGCGAGATTGGGCGTTTCGGCATCGATGCCCTGCTCGCCAATCTGGGGGAGTTCTGGCAACGCATCTTCGACTTTCGCGCCCCCTATGGGGCGGATCTGCCCGGTATCTCGGGGTTCGGCCCTCAGTTCGTCGCTTTCGGCCTGCCCGCGCTCGTGCTCGGCTTGATCCTGTTGTGGCGCAAGAGTGAAAGGCGGCAATTCTTCTATCTCTTCCTGGTCACCTCCTTGACCCTGTTCGCCTTGTTCCTGGTGACCCGTTACAGCGCCAACCCCAACAGTTACCGCATCCTGAGTTTCCTCCCCATGACCATGATTCCCTTCGCCGCCATTCTCCTGGTGCGGCACGGCCTGGTGGCCGGAAAAGGCCGCGCCGCCCTCGTGAACCTGGTGCTGCTGGGATCGGTGCTGTGGAATTTCTTGCTCATCCTGCCCCCGGCCTTCACCAACCCCTTACTGTTTCGCGAATACGTTTCCATGGATGACGGTTTTCGCACCACCGGCACCTATACCAAGTGGTTCGCCGTCCATCGGCCCAATCTCTACCGCCTGCTGCCCAGCATGTCGGAAGACGGACCCATCGCCATCGTCTCGCAGCCCATATTCGGCCAGTGGTTCCGCAAGGGCCAGATCGAGACTTGGAGCTATCCCTATTACGACCGCCGCTGGCGCCGCCGCCTGGTCTATTTCCACCGCAAGCCCTATCTGGAGTGTGCCGAGCGGGTCCACGTCTGCCGCCCCACCGAGGCCCTGAAACAGGACCTGGTCGCCGCCCACATGCGCCTGGTGAGTGTCTGTCCCACCAACCGCTGCGTGACCATACGCGATCCGGATTTCATCGAGCTGGCACCAGGGTTCTATTACTTCCGAGGCGAGGAACGTCGATGAACGCGGCCCGGACCTTGCACCATGCAGCGATTGCCGCGGGCGTGGTGCTCGTCGGGATCTATTTCTATCTCAATGCCGGTAAGGTACAGCGCACGCGGGCAGTTTACGATGCACTCCTCGAGGGGCGGCCACCTGCCGAATTGGTGCTGCGGGCGCAAGGCGAAGAACTGGTGCATGCCAAACTCGCCTCCACGGGCTTTTTCGATGCCACGGGCAGCCGGCAACTCCACTTCCTGCCCTTGCCGCAGGAGGACTTCGAACACCTGCGGGAAAAAACAGCCGGGATGGAAGTCCTCATCGACGGCGAACGCACGGAACCCCGCATTCTTACGGAACGGCGTTTCGTCGCCGTGCAGTTGCCCCGCAGACTGGTCTACCTGGTGCAGGAAGGAGACCCGCGCACCATCGCAGCCCTGCTCTGGCGCGAGAAAAGAAACGCCCTGGGCGTGCTCCGCTGCAATCTCCCGGATAACCGGTGTGCTGGCCTGCGCATGCAATGGGCCGCAGGCGTGGGACCTTTGGAGGGTCCCTATCTGGATACCGACATCGTACCCCTGCGCCGCGGCATGCCGCGCGGGCGCTGGGGCGTGGGCCCCGAGACGCGCCTGGCCATCGAGACCCGTGAAGCCACCACAATCCGCCTGCACCTCGTCTTGCTCGATCCCAGCCGGGAACAGAAAATTCTCATCACCAGTCCTGGAGGCGAAATCCAGCGTATTCTGGGCAAAGATCCCAAACCCGTACGGATCGCCGGCAAGGCATTCCATGTCAAGGAATATCTGGTGCAAATGCGACTGGAACCCGGCCCGCATGAATTGCACCTTGGCTATGGCGACTGGCAGTCGGGGGAGCGCAAGCCTGGACGCGCTGTCTACATTCTTCAAATCGCCATTCAGGACATCGATAATTCATAGAGCATGAAATCAACCGGTACAAGCAGATGACTCGTGGTCAATAGCGCTTTTACCGTTTTTCTCTTGTTTTCCGTTCTCCGATAGCCAAGAAGACGGCAATCAAATAATCCATTTGCAAAGGTAATTCCTAACTATTTCGGACCAAAATTGGTTTGATTTCAGTGACAGAAACTCGCTTCATAAGCTGTAAAACAAGGGGAAAAAGGTCTTCGTCTCGGTGATTGAAGCGAAACGAAACTTCACCCAGGTAAAGGTGGAAAAATTTACG
>WFNO01000110.1 GCA_015488555.1 Gammaproteobacteria bacterium | reverse complement strand
CAAGGCCATCAAGGTCACCACCGTGCCGTAGTCCACCTGCTGATCACCGCGTACCAGCACCGGCGTGTCCGGGCGCTGGCGCAGCACCGCTGCCACCCGCAGCACCAGGGTCTCGGCGTCCACTGGTTGGTCGGGATCTTCACCCACGTTGAGATAGAAACGCCCCCCGGCGTCCACGGTCGCCACGAGAGGCTCCCGCTGGCGGGTCTCCACCACCTGCGAGGTCACCTCCGGCAGATCCACCTGGACCCCCTGGGTAAGCAGGGGAGCCGCAACCATGAAGATCACCAGCAACACCAGCATCACGTCGATGTAGGGCACGACATTGATCTGGGAGATGGGCCGGCGGTGGGTGCGGCGCAACACGTCGATGTCCTCAGCGCTCGCGCGATTGGCGTTGCAGGATAGCGGAGAACTCCTCCAGGAAATTGTCGTAGCGGTTCACCAGGCGCTCCACGTCAGTGATGTAACGGTTGTAGGCGATGACCGCTGGAATGGCGGCAAACAGACCCATGGCGGTGGCGATGAGGGCCTCGGCGATACCCGGGGCCACCATGGCCAGAGTGGCCTGGCTGACATTGCCCAAGGCACGAAAGGAATTCATGATGCCCCACACCGTGCCGAACAGGCCGATGAAGGGGCTGATAGAACCCACCGTAGCGAGAAAGGGCAGGTGCCGTTCCAGGGCATCGGCCTCGCGGTTGAGTTCCACGCGCATCACCCGCCTGGTCCCTTCCAGCACCTCGCCCGGCGACAGGCCCGGTTGCTTGAGCAGCTTGAGGTAGTTCTTGAAACCAGCGCAGAAAATGTTTTCTCCACCCCGGCGGGACTCCTCTTGGGCAGCCACCTCCCGGTACAACTCCGCCAGATCGGCACCAGACCAGAAACGGGACTCGAAGTCTTCCATGGCCAGGCGCGCCGCCTTGAGCTGGCGCCCCTTGCGAAAGATCAAGGCCCAGGAAATCACCGAGGCCAGGACCAGGATCAACATCACCAGCTGTACCAGAAAACTGGCGCCGGTGATCAGGTGCAAGATGGACAGATCAGCACTCACGAGCGATCTCCCTCAGCAACGACATGGGGATGCGACGCGGGCGCAGGCTGGTGGCGTCCAGACAGGCGATGCGCACCTTGCCCCGGCACAGCACCCGCGATGCCGTATCCCCGCCCATGTTCTCTCCCTTGCCCCCTCTCTGGTGCCCTCTGGCATCGCCCGCCTCCCTGCCTGAGGCAGGATCGGCGGTGACGATCTCCTGCTGGAAGAGCAGGCTGGCCGCACGCCGCTCGCGCAAGGCCACACTCACCTGCAACAAGGCGTTGAAGGGGGCGGGGCGCAGGAACTCCAGTTCCATGCGCTGTACGGCGAAGATCACTCCGGGATGGCGGGCCAGTTCGTCCTGTTCGAAACCCAGGCTGCGCAACCATTCGGTACGGGCTCTCTCCATGAATTTCAAGTAATTGGCATGATAGACCACGCCTCCACTGTCAGTATCCTCGTAATAGACGCGCACGGGCCAGAAAAACATGGCGGGTCCACTCAAAAAACTGGGATTGTAGAATATCTGCCGCCCTGCCGCCATGGGAAAGTGCCTATGGGGAGATACTGAGGAATCATTAGAGATGAACACGCGGCAGCGGGACCAGCAGCACGCGCGATCACTCGAACAGATCATGCGTGGCGGGTGGTGGAGTGGCAGACGCCGGCGGCGACAGGCCGAAGTGGAGATAGGCATTGCGGGTGGCCATGCGCCCGCGCGCGGTGCGCACGATGAAACCCTGTTGGATCAGGAAAGGCTCCAGCACGTCCTCGATGGTACCCCGCTCCTCGCCGATGGCCGCCGCTAGGCTGTCGATGCCCACGGGGCCGCCGTCGAACCGCTCGATGATGGTGCGCAGCAGGCGGCGGTCCAAGGTATCGAATCCCTGTTCGTCCACCTCGAGCATGCGCAGGGCCTCGCGCGCCACCGCGGCCGTGATGCGGCCGTCCGCCTTCACCGTGGCGAAATCGCGCACCCGGCGCAGCAGGCGATGGGCGATGCGCGGCGTACCCCGGGCCCGGCGGGCGATCTCCCGGGCCCCTTCGGGCGCCACCGGCACCTGCAGGATGTCGGCGGCCCGCTGTACGATGGCGCTCAAGTCCTCCTCGGAATAGAACTCCAGGCGCTGGACGATGCCGAATCGGTCCCGCAAGGGAGAGGTGAGCAAGCCCGCCCTGGTGGTGGCCCCCACCAGGGTGAAAGGCGGCAGGTCCAGCTTGATGGAGCGGGCCGCCGGTCCTTCGCCGATCATGATGTCCAGCTGGCAATCCTCCATGGCCGGATAGAGCACCTCTTCCACCACCGGGCTCAGGCGGTGGATCTCGTCCACGAACAACACGTCGCGGGGTTCCAGATTGGTAAGCAAGGCCGCCAGGTCTCCGGGGCGTTCCAGCACCGGGCCCGAGGTGTGGCGCAGATTGACGCCCATCTCGTGGGCGATGATGTGGGCCAGGGTGGTCTTGCCCAGGCCCGGGGGACCGAAGATGAGGGTGTGGTCCAGGGCCTCGCCCCGACGCCGGGCCGCCTCGATGAAGATCTCCAGCTGCGCGCGCACCGCCGGTTGGCCCACGTAGTCCGCCAGCCGCCGGGGACGGATGGCCTGATCCAGGGCGGTGTCCTCGGGCAGGGCGCTGCCGCCGACGATGCGATCGGTCTCGATCATGACCCTATTTCACCACAGCCTGCAGGGCGCTGCGAATGAGGGCCTCGCTGTCCAGTCCCTCCGCCGCCACGGCCCGCACCATGCGGCTGGCCTCGTGGGGCTTGTAACCCAGGGCGGTGAGTGCACTCACGGCATCCCGCACCGGATCGGGGTCGGCGTTCGCCGCGACCGGCGGCGGCATGCCGGCCGATGTCTCGCGCTCCAGGCGATCGCGCAATTCCACGATCAGGCGCTCGGCGGTCTTCTTGCCCACTCCCGGCAGGCGGGTCAGAGCTGCGGCATCGTTGTGTTGCACGCAGCGGCCGAAGTCTTCCACCGACATGCCGGAGAGGATGGTGAGCGCCAGCCGGCCCCCCACGCCGTTGACACGGATCAGGCGCCGGAACAGGGCGCGTTCGGCCGCACTGGCGAATCCGTACAACAGCTGGGCATCCTCGCGCACCACCAGGTGGGTGTAGAGTGTGCACTCCGCCCCCGGCGGCGGCAGGGCATAGAAGGTGTTCATGCTGGCCTCGATCTCGTAGCCCACGCCCTGCACGTCGAGCAGCAGCCAGGGCGGTTGCTTCTCCACCAGCACCCCGCGCAGGCGGCCGATCATGACGGCCCTCCCGCCGCCAGGGCCACCAGGGCGGGACCGCGGTGACCATGGCAGATGGCGCAGGCCAGGGCGTCGGCGGCATCGGCGGGCGGTGGCGCCGCCAGTCCGAGCAGGGCCTGCACCATGTGCTGGACCTGGACCTTCTCCGCGCGTCCCCGGCCCACCACGGCCTGCTTCACCTGGGCGGGGCTGTATTCGTACACCGGCAGGCCGCAGCCCGCCAGGGCGCACAGCGCGGCCCCCCGGGCCTGTCCCAGCTTGAGCGCCGCCGCCGCATTGCGGCGCACGAACACGTTCTCGATCACGGCCTCCCCCGGCCGGTAGGCCCGCACCAGGGCCGCCACTTCTTCGTGGATGGTGTGCAGGCGTTGCGCCAGCGTCTCCTCGGGACTACGGATACAGCCACTGGCCACATAGGTCAGGTGCGGTCCCGCCACTTCGATCACCCCGAAGCCCGTGCGCCGGGATCCGGGATCGATGCCCAGGATACGCCTCACTGTCCGTTCACGCCGCGCTGTGGGAGATGCTCATCCTTCCCTTCCTCACAACTGTGCCATGATCTCTTCCGAGATGTTGGCATTGGAATAGACGTTCTGCACGTCGTCCAAGTCCTCCAGCATCTCCAGCAGGCGCACCATCTTGCGCGCCTCCTCCAGCCCCAGCACCGTCTCGGTGGAGGCCTGCATGGTGATCTCGGCATGCTCCGGAACCAGCCCCGCCGCCACCATGGCCTCCTTCACCTGGACGAAGTCCTCGGGAGCGGTGAACACGTCGATGGAACCGTCCTCCTGGGTCACCACGTCCTCGGCCCCCGCTTCCAGGGCCGCCTCCATGAGGGCGTCCTCGTCACTGCCCGCCGGATAGCTGAGGATGCCCCGCTTGGTGAACAGATAGGCCACCGACCCCTCGGTGCCCAGATTGCCGCCACACTTGGAGAAGGCATGGCGCACTTCCGCCACCGTGCGGTTGCGGTTGTCGGTCATGCAATCCACCATCACCGCCACACCGCCGGGACCGTAGCCCTCGTAGCGGATCTCCTGGTAGTGCTCGCCGTCCTGGTTGCCGGACCCCCGTTTGATGGCCCGCTCGATGGTGTCCTTGGGCATGTTGCTGCCCAAGGCCTTGTCGATAGCGGCGCGTAGGCGGGGATTGGCAGCGGGGTCGGGACCACCGAGGCGGGCGGCCACGGTGATCTCACGAATGAGTTTGGTGAACAGTTTGCCGCGTTTGGCGTCCTGGGCGCTCTTGCGGTGCTGGATGTTGGCCCATTTACTGTGTCCTGCCATGATTCCTCGTTACTGCCGATGGAGAAGCCGATCGCAAAGCGGTCTGAGAATCGGGGCTTATTGTAACAGCCCCGCCGTGGAGAAAACGACCCGTCTCCAGGAAGGCGCGGATCTGACACACCACCTCTTGCTGGAAGATGAGGTCGATGTGCGAAGCCGGCAAGACGATGCGATCCGCGGCCTGCTCCAAGGCGGTCTCCTGGACCGCCACCGTGCCATCACAGGGGCGAGGCAGCCAGGGAAGCAACAGGCCGATGCCCAGATTGCGGCCGCCGGCGATCACCCCCACCTCCCGCTGCGCGGGCCAGGGTGGCGCCCCACCCAGCACGCCGGCTTCGATGCTGCGCCCCAGCAGCCGCCGGCCCCAGCCGTGCGCGGCCATGCGCCGGGCGATGAGGCTGCCCTGATGCGGCGTGCCCAGGGTCACCGCGCGTCCCGGCGGCAGATCCGGGTAGAGGTGGAAGAGATGCTGGATCACCAGTCCACCCAGGCTGTGGCCGACGAAATGGACCACCGGCTCTGCCAGGCGGGTGACGTAGTCCTGGAGGCGACGGGCATTGTCCGCCGGCGTGCGGCGCACACTGGCATAGGAGAATGGATAGGTCCGGTAACCGCTGCGGCGCAGGCGCCGGCGCAGGAGGGCCATCTCGTGACCGGGCATCCACAGCCCGTGGACGCACACCACCGCCGCCGGCAGGCCCGCTGCGCCCTCACGCTCGGGCCGTGGCGGGGGCGGGGGTGGGGAGGTCCGCGCCATGGGGGACTTCAGCACCCGCCCCGCACGGCCCTCACAGTTCCAGCATGCGTTGCAGGGCGCTGCGGGCCGCCTCGGCCTCCGCTTGCGGCACGGTGATACGATTGACCACCTGGCCGTGCACCAGGTTCTCCAGGGCCCACAGCAGGTGCTGGGGATCGATGCGGAACATGGTGGAGCACATGCAGATGGTGGGCGACATGAAATGCACCGCCTTGCCCTCGTGACGGTGGCGCTCGGCCAGGCGCTTGACCAGGTTGAGTTCGGTGCCCACCAGCCAGCGGCTGCCGGGCTCGGCCTCGGCGATGGTACGGATGATGTATTCGGTGGAACCCACGTAATGGGACTTGCGGCACACCTCGAAAGAGGCCTCGGGATGGGAGATCACCCGGGCCTCGGGGTAGCGTTCCAGGAAGCGGTCGATGTGCTCGGGCCGGAACATCTGGTGCACGGAGCAAAACCCCTTCCACAGGATCAGGCGGGCGCGGCGGATCTGCTCCCGCGACAGGCCGCCACGGGGCTGGTTGAAGTCCCACACCACCATGTCTTCCAGGGGCACGCCCATGGCATGGGCGGTATTGCGCCCCAGATGCTCGTCCGGGAAGAACAGCACTTTTTCGCGCCGCGCCCACGCCCACTCCAGGATGGCGCGGGCGTTGGAGGAGGTGCAGACGATGCCCCCGTGGCGCCCGCAGAAGGCCTTGAGATCGGCGGCCGAATTGATGTAGGTCACCGGCGTGACCTCCCGCTCCACGTCCAGCACCGCCCCCAACTCACGCCAGGCCCGCTCCACCTTCACCCGGTCGGCCATGTCGGCCATGGAACAACCGGCCGCCAGATCGGGCAGGATCACCACCTGTTCCGGCCGCGACAGGATGTCGGCCACCTCGGCCATGAAGTGCACGCCGCAGAAGACGATGTAGCGCGCCCGTGAGCGGGCCGCCTGGCGCGACAGCTTGAGCGAATCACCGGAGACGTCCGCGTGCCGGAATACCTCTTCGCGCTGGTAGTGGTGGCCGAGAATGAGGAGACGATCCCCCAGAGCGGCCTTGACCGCCCGGATGCGCGCCGCGCACTGCTCGTCGTCGAGCCGGGCGTAACTCTGGATGTCGATGGGGATGTCGATGGCACGTGCTACCATGCGTCCGCTCACCTCGCTGTCCGAATATCGCTGATTGCCATGTACGAATGCGGCCTGCGGGGCATCGCAGGCCTGCCGACCAGTGTAACAAAACCACCCGCGTGCGGGACAGCGCCTGGGCCCGGTGGCACTCAGGCGGACGGCTTGCGCAGGCGGATGCCCAACTCGCGCAACTGGGCCTCGCTCACCGGCGAAGGGGCCTCGGTGAGCAGGCAATTGCCGGTCTGGGTCTTGGGAAAGGGGATCACCTCGCGGATGGAGGGTGCCCCGCACATGAGCATCACCAGTCGGTCCAGGCCGAAGGCGATCCCGCCGTGGGGCGGGCAGCCGTATTTCAGGGCCTGCAACAGAAAACCGAACTTGGCCTGCGCCTCCTCGTCACCGATGCCCAGCAGGCGCAGCACCGCCGCCTGCATCTCGGCGCGGTGGATACGAATGGAACCACCGCCGATCTCGGAACCGTTGAGCACCAGGTCGTAGGCCTGGGACTTGCACTCCCCGGGGGCCCGCTCCAACTCCTCCACGTCCGCCACCCGGGGACGGGTGAAGGGATGATGCAGCGGAGTCCAGCGCTGCGCCTCTTCGTCCCATTCGAACATGGGAAAATCCACGATCCACACCGGCCGCCAGCCTTCGGCCACCAACCCGCGGTCCTGTCCCAGCTTCACCCGCAATGCGCCCAGGGATTCGTTGACCACCGCCGCCCGGTCGGCGCCGAAGAAGATCAGATCGCCGTCCTCGGCCCCGCAGCGCTCGAGGATGTCCGCCACGGCCTCGTCCGGCAGGAACTTGAGAATGGGGGATTGCAGGCCCTCGCGGCCGGCGGCGCGCCGGTTGACCTTGATGTAGGCCAGACCCTTGGCGCCATAGATGCCCACGAACCGGGTATAGTCGTCGATCTCCTTGCGCGTCAGGGCCCCGCCCCCCGGCACGCGCAGGGCCGCCACCCGCCCGCGGGGGTCGTTGGCGGGGCCGGCGAAGACCTTGAAATCCACCCCCCGCATGAGATCGGTGACCTCCACCAGCTCCAGAGGAATGCGCAGATCGGGACGGTCCACACCGAAGCGCGATACGGCCTCCGCATGCCGCATGCGGGGAAAGGGATCGGGCAGGGACACCCCCAGCACCTCCTGGAAGAGATGGCGGATCATCTCCTCCATGAGCCGGATGACGTCCTCGTCTTCGACGAAGGACATCTCCAGATCCAACTGGGTGAACTCCGGCTGGCGATCGGCGCGCAGGTCTTCGTCACGGAAACAGCGCACGATCTGATAGTAGCGCTCCATGCCCGAGACCATGAGCAATTGCTTGAAGAGCTGGGGCGACTGCGGCAGGGCATAGAACTGCCCGGGATGGGTGCGGCTGGGTACCAGATAGTCGCGCGCCCCCTCCGGCGTGGACTTGGTGAGGATGGGGGTCTCGATCTCCATGAAACCGCGTTCGTCGAGGAAGCGGCGCAGGGTGCGGCAGACCTCGGCCCGCAGACGGATGTGCTGGAACATCCGCGGGCGGCGCAGGTCCAGATAGCGATAGCGCAGCCGCACGTCCTCCCCCACCGCCTGTTCCTCGTCCAACTGGAAGGGCAGCGGCTCGGAGAGGTTGAGGATCTCCAGGGTCTCTCCCACCACCTCCAGGGCGCCGGTGGGAAGTTCTGGATTTTCGGTCCCCTCGGGGCGGTGGCGCACCCGGCCCCGTACCCGCAGCACGTACTCGTTGCGCACGCGCTCGGCGATGGCGAAGCTCTCCCGGGCGCTGGGGTCGAACACCACCTGCACCAGGCCTTCGCGGTCGCGCAGGTCCACGAAGACCACCCCGCCGTGGTCGCGGCGCCGGTGGGTCCAGCCGCACAGGACCACTTCCTGTCCCACCAGAGACTGGTCGATGTGGCCGCAATAATGGGTGCGCATCATCTTTCTGGTTCTCTACGCTGTTGAAATGCTACTCACGCAGCGCGATCCGCTGTCGAAATGGCCTCGAAATGCCCATTTACCTATTTGTTGTAACCGCGCTTTCTCGGCCATTTGCGCCTTGTCTCGCACTCGCCCGAGCAAATTTCAACAGCCTGGTAATTCTCAGCCATAGTCTCGCTGGGCGCCTCTCACGGGCAGGAGCGGTCCCCGGACGGCGGGCAACCATAAGTCCGTGCCACGCCATAAAAAGAGGGCCATGTTACGGCTTGGCCCGTTCCTGCGCAAGCGTATCCAGTAACCGCTCCTTGTGCTCGGGCCCCACCACCCCCAGGGACATGATGAGCTTGAGTCCCTCCTCCACGGTCATGTCCAGTTCGATGACGTCCTCCCTGGGCACCATCATGAAAAAGCCAGAGGTGGGATTGGGAGTGGTGGGCACGAACACGTTGATCACTTCACGCCGGGTCTTGGCCTGCACCTCGGGTACGGAGCCGCCGGTGAGGAAAGCGATGGTCCACAGATCACGGCGGGGATATTCGATGAGCAGTACCTTACGAAAGGCATCCCCCTTGGCGAACACCGTCTCCACCACCTGCTTGACGCTGGCATAGATGGAACGCACCAGGGGAATGCGCGCCAGCAAGGCTTCCCAGGCGGCGATCAGGCGGCGGCCGAAGAAATTGGCCACCAGCACGCCTGTGATCAGCACGATGAGCGCGGCCAGCACCACCCCCAGACCTGGAACGTGGAAACCCAGCAGATTCTCGGGCTGATAGGGGGCCGGCACCAACAGCAACAACTTGTCCATGAGGTTGACCAGTAAGCGGATCACCAGCACAGTCACCCCCAGTGGCAGCCACACCACCAAGCCGGCGATCAGATAGCGGCGCAATCTAGACATCTATAAGCATCATTCGGAGGCCACCATGCGGCAAACCGTCACTCGGCACAGGCGGCACAAACGCCCTGGCTACAACCTTCCGGCGCCGGTGGCTGGTTTTTTTCCACTTTTTTGGCTTTCTCTTCCTGTTTAGCACTGGATTTGTTTTTAAAGTCAGTCTCGTACCAGCCGCTACCCTTGAGGCGAAAACCCGCAGCCGAGATCTGTTTCTTCAATCCCGGCCGGCCGCATTCCGGGCAATCGGTGAGCAAGGGATCACTCAGCTTCTGCAAGGCCTCCAGATGGTGCCCGCAGAGTTCACAGGTATATTCGTAGATCGGCATGATGACTCCCCAATGTTGATCCGTTTCATACCAATTAAGGTTTTTCCAGAAAAAATCAAGCCTTCTCAGCCACGCTGGACCTGCCCTCTCTCCCCATCAGCCATCCTCCTCGGTCATCTCCGGAACTGGGGGCCGTGCCACCCATTTCGCCAATGCTCGGCCTTCAATCCCCGGCCGCCTTTGAGGGATCTGGTTAGGCACCTGTTTTATCGTATTGCTGGACGGTACGCCATCTGCTAGCTTGCTGCCATGACACCACCCCGTCAGACTTCCCCCACCCGTCCGCTGAGCCGCAAGGACCTCCAGGTCATCCGTTCCCTGCTGCCCTATCTGTGGGAATACCGTGGCCGGGTGATCCTGGCGCTCGCCTTCCTGGTGCTGGCCAAGGTGGCCAGCGTGGCCGTGCCCCTGGTGCTCAAAGGCATCGTGGATGCCCTGGACGCCAGTCAGAATCCGGAACTGATGCTGCCGCTGGCCCTGATCCTGGCCTATGGGGGCGTGCGCATCGCCAGCGTGGTGTTCGGCGAGCTGCGCGACGCGATTTTCGCCAAGGTCACCCAGCGTTCTATCCGCCGGGTGGCGCTCAAGGTGTTCCGCCACCTGCACCGGCTCAGCCTGCGCTTCCATCTGGACCGCCAGACGGGCGGCGTCTCGCGCGACATCGAACGCGGCTCGCGGGGTATCAGCTTCCTGCTCAACTTCATGGTCTTCAACATCCTGCCCACCCTGGTGGAAATCGCCCTCATCGCCGCGGTGCTGCTGGTGAGCTACAACGTCTGGTTCGCCCTCATCCCCTTCGTCACCGCCGCCCTGTACATCGCCTTCACCCTGGTGGTGACCGAGTGGCGCATGAAGTTCCGCCGCCGCATGAACGAGATGGACTCGCGCGCCAACACCCGCGCCATCGACAGCCTGCTCAACTACGAAACCGTCAAGTACTTCGGCAACGAGGACTTCGAGGCACGGCGCTACGACGAGAACCTGGCCGTCTGGGAACGGGCCTCCATCCGCAACCAGACCTCGCTCGCCGCCCTCAACGTGGGCCAGGGCACCATCATCGCCCTCGGTGTCACCCTGCTCATGTGGCTCGCCGCCCGCGGGGTGGTGGACCAGACCCTCACCCTGGGCGATCTGGTGCTCATCAACGCCTACCTGCTGCAGATGTTCATCCCCATGAACTTCCTGGGCTTCGTCTACCGCGAGATCAAGCACTCCCTGGCGGACATGGAACGCATGTTCAGCCTCCTGGACGAACACGAGGAGATCCCGGACAAACCGGACGCCCGCCCCCTGCAGATCCAGGGCGGCGCGGTGCGCTTCGAGAACGTGAGCTTCGGCTACACGCCCGAGCGTCCCATCCTGCAGGACGTCAGTTTCGAGATCCCGGCCGGGCACAAGGTGGCGGTGGTGGGCCCCAGCGGGGCCGGCAAGTCCACCCTGGTGCGCCTGCTGTTCCGCTTCTACGACGTGGACCGGGGCCGCATCGAGATCGACGGCACGGACATCCACGACATCACCCAACAGAGCCTGCGCGCCGCCATCGGCATCGTGCCCCAGGACACCGTGCTCTTCAACGACACCATCTATTACAACATCGCCTACGCCCGTCCCGAGGCCAGCCGCGAGGAAGTGGAGCGCGCCACCGCCCTGGCCCATCTCAAAGACTTCATCGAGTCCCTGCCACAGGGCTACGACACCCTGGTGGGCGAACGGGGACTGAAGGTCTCCGGAGGCGAGAAACAGCGCATCGCCATCGCCCGGGTAATCCTCAAAAACCCCCGCATCCTGGTCTTTGACGAGGCCACCTCGGCCCTGGACTCGCACTCGGAACAGGCCATACTGGCGGCCCTGCGGGAAGTGGCCGAGCACCACACCACCCTGGTCATCGCCCATCGCCTGTCCACCGTGGTGGACGCCGACCAGATCCTGGTCATGGAAGGCGGGCGCATCGTGGAGCGTGGCGCCCACCAGGAACTGCTGGCGGCTGGTGGAGCCTACGCCCGCATGTGGGCCCTGCAACAGCAGGAGCGGCGCCGGGAATCTTTGGGAGAGCAGCCGGATACGGATGCGGATACGGGCACGCCACCTGCAGGCACCAGACCCCTGCGGGCGGAGCCGCTGTGATGCCCTTCTCGCCCCTCTATTTCCTGCTCTTCATTCTCCTGCTGGGCTTCCTCCTGGCCTTCGTCCAGGTGGGGCTGCTCACCGTGGCCTTCGACAAGCTGGGCCTGTCGGCCCACTCCGCCATGCTGCTCCTGTTCTCCTCCCTGCTCGGCAGCGCCATCAATCTGCCGCTGTTCAGCGTCAAGGCGGAGCGCCCGCCGGAGATGCCCGAGATGCCGGAACGGCTGCGCGGCCTGCTGCGCCATACCATGCAGGAATTCACGGGCCGCACGATCATCGCCGTCAACGTGGGCGGCTGCCTCATCCCGCTGTTCTTCTCCATCTATCTGCTGCGCCATCATCCCCTGCCCCTGGACCAGGTCTTTCTGGCCATCGTCCTGGTGAGCGCCGTGAGCTACTACTTCAGCCGCCCCATCCCCGGCCTGGGCATCGGCATGCCCATCTTCGTCGCCCCCCTCTCCGCCGCCGTGGTGGCCCTGGCCATCAACAGCGAACACAGCGCCCCGCTGGCCTACATCTCGGGCACCCTGGGGGTGCTCATCGGCGCCGACCTCCTGCGCCTGGGCAACATCCGCCAGATGGGCGTGCCCCTGGCCTCCATCGGCGGGGCCGGCACCTTCGACGGTATCTTCCTCACCGGCATCATCGCCGTCCTGCTGGCCTGATCCATGGGGATCTGTCTGGGTGAACCCGACAGGCGTCCGGCCACCGTAAGCAAGCGTTAAGACAAGCCTGTTCTAATAGGAACCGTCACTTGACCCCATCACCCCCGGCCCCCTCCTCTCTCCTCCTTTTCGGCCGGGGGTTTTTTATGGCCTTATCTCCACCCTTGCCTTGACGCACGACCGCACCAAGACAGTGCAAACGGGCATCCGCAGGACATCCCCCATTCCACACCCTTCACCAAAATCCATGCAGCATGTTGTTTTTGAAACATTTTTCCAGATCCAACAAAGTTGGAACGATTCTTGATAGTACACGCCAAAGATTGGTACACCACCGGCAATGAGTTTTGACTCGATCGATGACACCATCCCGGCAAGCCGCCAGCAAATCCATGCGAGGCCTGAGCCCATGACCTCTGGATCCGCCCGAAGCGCCACATCGGTGAAAACCACCTGCGCCTATTGCGGCGTGGGCTGCGGCATCATCGCCACGGTGGAGGCACAAGGAGTGCGTATCCAGGGGGATCCCGCCCATCCGGCCAACTTCGGGCGCCTGTGTTCCAAGGGCGCGGCGCTGGGAGAGACCCTGGACCTGGAGGGCCGCCTGCTCGCACCGCGTCTATACGGCCAGGAATGCGACTGGGACAGCGCCCTGGCGGCCGTGGCCGAGGGCCTGCAGGACGTCATCCGCCGCCACGGCCCGGAAGCGGTGGCCTTCTACGTCTCCGGCCAGCTGCTCACGGAAGACTACTACGTGGCCAACAAGTTGATGAAGGGCTTCATCGGCAGCGCCAACATCGACACCAACTCCCGGCTCTGCATGGCCTCCTCGGTGGCCGGGCACAAGCGTGCCTTCGGCACCGATACGGTACCGGGCTGTTACGAGGACCTGGAGGAAGCGGAACTGGTGGTCCTCGCGGGGGCCAACAGCGCCTGGTGCCATCCGGTGCTGTTCCAGCGCCTGCGCGCCGCCCGCGAACACCGTCCCGCCCAACGCGTGGTGGTCATCGATCCGCGCCGCACCGCCACCGCCGAGGAGGCGGACCTGCACCTGGCCCTGGCCCCCGGTACCGATACCGTATTGTGGAACGGCCTCCTGCATCACCTGCGCCGCCACGGGGCCGTGGACTTCGCCTTCTTGGAGCGCCATTGCCAGGGCTATGCCGATGCCCTGGAGGCGGCCCGCCGCAGCGCGCCGTCCATTCCCGCCGTGGCCCGCGCCTGTGGCCTGGCGGAGGCCGACGTGGCCACTTTCTACAACTGGTTCCTGAGCACGGAGAAAGTGGTGAGCGCCTATTCGCAGGGTGTCAATCAATCCACCTGCGGCACCGACAAAGTCAACGCCATCCTCAACTGCCACCTGCTCACCGGCCGCATCGGCCGTCCCGGCATGGGGCCTTTCTCCCTCACCGGACAGCCCAACGCCATGGGCGGGCGTGAGGTGGGCGGGCTGGCCAATCAGTTGGCTGCCCACCTGGACCTGGAAGATCCCACCCACCGGGAACTGGTCCAGACCTTCTGGCAGGCCCCCACCCTGCCCCGGGGGCCCGGCCTGAAGGCCGTGGAGATGTTCGAGGCCATGGCCGCAGGGCGCATCAAGACGGTGTGGATCATGGGGACCAATCCGGTGGTAAGCCTGCCGGACGCCGACCGGGCCCGTGAGGCCCTGCGGCGCTGCGAGCTGGTGGTGGTCTCCGACTGCATGGCCGAGACCGATACCACCGCCTGCGCCCACATCCTGCTGCCGGCCCTGGCCTGGGGGGAGAAGGACGGCACCGTCACCAATTCCGAGCGGCGCATCTCGCGCCAGCGGGCCTTTCTCCCGCCCCCCGGCGAGGCACGGCCGGACTGGTGGATCGTCAGCGCGGTGGCCCGCCGGATGGGGTTCACGGCAGCCTTCGACTATCACAACCCTGCGCAGATCTTCCGCGAACACGCCGCCCTGTCCGGCTTCCGCCCCGAGGTCCGGCGCGACTTCGACATCAGCGCCCTGGCCGGGCTGGACGATGCGGCCTACGATGCGCTGCAACCCCTGCAGTGGCCGGTGAACGAGCGACACCCCGGCGGCCGCGCGCGTCTCTTCGGCGACGGCGCCTTCTACACCCCCCAGGGCAAGGCACGCCTGGTGGCCATCGAACCGCGTCCCCCGGCCCATGCACCGGACCGGGAATACCCGCTGGTGCTCAACACCGGCCGCGTGCGCGATCAATGGCACACCATGACCCGCACCGGCAAGAGTCCGCGCCTGGCGGCCCACCTGCCCGTACCCTACGTGGAGATCCATCCCGTGGACGCCATCAGCTTCCGGCTCCAGGACGGTGCCATCGCCCGCCTGCGCAGCCGGTGGGGCGAGATGCTGGCACGGGTGCGCTGCAGCGAGAAGCAGCGCCCCGGCAGCATCTTCGTGCCCATGCACTGGAACGACCAATTCGCCCGCCACGCGCGTGTGGACGCCCTGGTGAACCCGGCCACCGACCCCCTCTCCGGAGAACCCGAATTCAAGCACACCCCCGTGCGCGTGGAACCCTGGCCTGCCGCCTGGTACGGCTTCGTGCTGGCTGCCCGCGAGGTGGACATCCCCCAGGCCGAGTATTGCGTGCGCATCCGGGCATCGGACCACTTTCGCTACGAGATCGCCGGCCTGCAACCCATCGAGGACCACCCCGCCTGGGCCCGCAGCTTCCTGTGCACCCCGGACGCGGCGGCGGAATGGACCGACTATCTGGACCGGGCCGGCGGCCGCTACCGGGGACTGCGCATCCAGCGGGGGCGCCTGGACAGCTGCGTGTTCCTCAGCCAGCGCCCCGATCTCCCCGCCCCCGACTGGCCGGGATCCTTCTTCGGCCGTGATCACCTCCCCGCGCGGGACCGGCTCAGCCTGCTGGCCGGGCAGCCGCCGCGGGACGCCCCCGACGCCGGCCCCATCGTCTGCGCCTGTTTCGGGGTGGGCGAGAAGACCCTGGTGGAGGCCATCCAGCGCCAGGGACTGCGTGACGTGGCCGCCATCGGCGCGCGCCTCAAGGCCGGCACCAATTGCGGCTCCTGCATCCCGGAACTGAAATCCCTGATCGCCAAGAACGCGGCCCTGGACGGCCACAGCCGGGACTGAGCGCCTCCCACCCGCCAATCAGGCGCCCCGCTCAGATGCCCCGATCGACGCTGCCATGCCGGGGAACCTCTACCACGAGGCGGGCGCAGGCCCGCGCGCCAGCCTCGGCACCGGCACACCGCGCCGGCCCCTGAAACCGCCTGAAGCTACCGCCGCCCGCCGCCCGAGGCGCGGCCCAACACCCAATCCAGCCAGGCATCGGGCAGCAGGCGCTTGAGCACGGCGAAGGCATGGGTGGGCACGGTGACCCGATAGCGGATGCGCGGCCGGCGGCTCTCCAGGGCATGGATCAGGCAGCGCAACACCGCCTCGGGCGGCAGGGTGAAAGGGGCCGCCGGGCCGGGCTGGGTGAGGCGCGCCACCAGGGCCCGATAGGCCTCCCGGTGAGGGCTGGCCTCGGCATCCACCCAGGCCAGGAAGGCCTGATAGGCGTTGGCGCGAAAGCGGCTCTCGATGGGACCGGGCTGGATGAGGGAGATCCGGATGCCGGTGCCGCGCAGCTCCAGCCGCTGGGTGTCGGCCAGACCTTCCAGGGCAAACTTGCTGGCGTTGTAGGCGCCGCGGTAGGCCAAGGCCACGAAACCCAGCACCGAGCTGTTGTGGACGATGCGCCCGTAGCCCTGGCGCCGCATCACCGGGATCACCCGGTTGGTGAGTTCCTGCCAGCCGAAGACGTTGGTCTCGAACTGGCGCCGCAGGGCCTCGCGGCTGAGGTCCTCCACGGCCCCGGGCTGGCCGTAGCCCCCGTTGTTGAAGAGGGCATAGAGCCGCCCGCCCGTGCGCGCCAGCACCGCCTCCACGGCGGCGGCGATGGAGGCCGAATCGTCCAGGTCCAGTTGCAGGGCCTCGAAGCCCTCCGCCGCCAGGCCTGCCACGTCCGCTTGTCTGCGCGCGGTGGCGAACACCCGATAGCCGCGAGCCCGCAGGCCCCGCGCGGCACACAGGCCGATCCCGGACGAGCACCCCGTGATGAGTACGCTTTTGTCCTGCGCCGCCATGAAGACAGTGTACCCGGCATGGCCCCGTGCCCGAAAGCAGCCCCCTCTAAAGTCAAAAAGGAGCGGAAAAGGCACTGACTGCCTCCGCGCATCGGGTATAATCGTTCGACCGCGCCCGGTCCCGAGCCTGGTTCGGTGTCAAGCATTCGATTTTCACGGAATTTTTGGCAATCCCATGACCCACGGCAAACACGACAGTTTCGGCACCCGCGCCACGCTCCCCGTGGCCGGCGTGGAATACGCCTATCATGCCCTGCCCCGGCTCTACGAGCGAGCTGGCCGCGACCCGCGCCTGCCCTACACCCACCGGGTGCTGCTGGAGAACCTGCTGCGCCACGAAGACGGCGTCACCGTCAAGCGCGAGGACATCGAAGCCCTGCTCCACTGGGATCCACAGGCCAGACCGGACCAGGAGATCTTTTTCATGCCGGCGCGGGTACTGTTGCAGGATTTCACCGGCGTACCGGCGGTGGCGGACCTGGCCGCCATGCGCGACGCCTTGCAGGCCCTGGGCGGCGACCCGGCGCGCATCAATCCCTATACCCCCGCCGATCTGGTGATCGACCATTCCGTGCAGGTGGACCGCCATGGCAGCTCGGTGGCCTTCCGCGTCAACGCCATCTGCGAACTCGAACGCAACCGCGAGCGCTACCAGTTCCTGCGCTGGGGTCAGAACGCCCTGCGCAATTTCCGCGTGGTGCCGCCCGACAACGGCATCGTGCATCAGATCAATCTGGAATACCTGGCCCGAGTGGCCATGACCAGCGAGCGAGACGGGCAGCGCTGGGTCTATCCGGACACCGTCATCGGCACCGATTCCCACACCACCATGATCAACGGCCTGGGCATCCTGGGCTGGGGCGTGGGCGGCATCGAGGCCGAGGCCGCCCTCCTCGGGCAGCCCTCCTCCCTGCTCATTCCCCAGGTGGTGGGCTTTAGGCTGGTGGGAGAGCCGCCGCCCGGGACCACCGCCACCGACGTGGTCCTCACCATCACCGAACGCCTGCGCCAGTTGGGCGTGGTGGGCAAGTTCGTGGAGTTCACGGGGCCGGCCCTGGCCCACCTGAGCCTGGCCGATCGCGCCACCATCGCCAACATGGCCCCGGAATACGGCGCCACCTGCGGTTTCTTCCCCGTGGACGACCAGACCCTGGACTACCTGCGCCTCACCGGCCGCGGGGATCTGGTCCCCCTGGTGGCCGCCTACTGCCAGGCCCAGGGCCTGTGGTATACACCGCAGGCCCCCGAACCGGCCTATTCCACCGTGGTGGAATTCGATCTCAGCACCGTGGAACCCTGCCTGGCCGGTCCCAGCCGCCCCCAGGACCGGGTGCCGCTCGCAGACGTCCGCACCTCGTTCCGCAAGAGCCTGGTGAAACAGTTCCAGGACAACAGCCACGTGGACCAGGAGGCCCTCACCAGCTGGCTGGCGGAAGGGGGGGGCAGCCCCATGATGACGGCACCCGAGCTGGCCTACACCCATCCCGACGAGGAGCTGGACCTCTACGGCACCAGCGTGCCGGTGCGCAACCCCGACGGGGTCGCCTACAACCTCTGCCACGGCTCGGTGGTGATCGCCGCCATCACCAGCTGTACCAACACCTCCAACCCGGCGGTGATGCTGGCCGCGGGCCTGCTGGCGCGCAACGCCGTGCGCCGGGGCCTGAAGACCAAGTCCTGGGTGAAGACCAGCCTGGCCCCGGGTTCCAAGGTGGTCACCGACTACCTCCGGGCCGCCGGCCTCATGCCCTATCTGGAAGGGCTGGGCTTCCATCTGGTGGGGTATGGCTGCACCACCTGCATCGGTAACAGCGGCCCCCTGAGCGAGCACATCGTGGCGGCCATCCGGGAGGGGGACCTGGCGGTGGCCTCGGTGCTCTCCGGCAATCGCAACTTCGAGGGCCGGGTCAACCCTCACGTGCGCGCCAACTACCTGGCCTCGCCGCCGCTGGTGATTGCCTACGCCCTGGCGGGCAATCTCAACATCGACCTCACCAGCGACCCACTGGGAATCGACCCCAACGGTGAATACGTGTTTCTGCAGGACATCTGGCCCAGCCAGGACGAAATCCAGGCGGCGGTGGCACAACACGTGCTCGCCGAACAGTTCCAGCGCAACTACGCCGACGTCTTCCAGGGCAGTCACGAATGGAACGCCCTGGAGGTGCCGCCGGGGAAGCTGTTCCACTGGGACGAGCGCTCCACCTACATCAAACAACCGCCCTTCTTCCGCGACATCACCCCGGAACCGCCTCCCCTGCAGGCCATCCGCGAGGCCCGGGTGCTGGCCCTGCTGGGGGACTCGGTCACCACCGACCACATCTCGCCGGCCGGCGCCATCGCCGAAGACAGCCCGGCGGGCCGCTATCTCAAGGAACAGGGCGTGGCGCCCAAGGACTTCAACTCCTATGGCTCGCGCCGGGGCAACCACGAGGTCATGGTGCGCGGCACCTTCGCCAACATTCGCCTGCGCAACCTCCTGGCTCCGGACACCGAGGGGGGCATCACGCGCCACTTTCCCGACGGCACCCAGATGACCATCTACGAGGCCGCCATGCGCTACCGGGACGAGGGCGTGCCGCTCATCGTCATCGCCGGCAAGGAATACGGCACCGGCTCCTCCCGCGACTGGGCCGCCAAGGGGCCCAAGCTGCTGGGCATCCGCGCCGTGATCGCCGAGAGCTTCGAGCGCATCCACCGCTCCAATCTGGTAGGCATGGGCATTCTCCCCCTGCAGTTCATGTCAGGCGACAATCCTCAAGCCCTGGGATTGAACGGCGAAGAGACCTACACCATCGAGGGACTGGAGACCATCACCCCGCGGGCCACCCTGGAGGTGGAGGCCAAGTCCGCGGACGGCCGGACCCGACGCTTCCAGGTGCGCTGCCGCATCGACACCCCCAACGAGCTGGAATACTTCCGCCACGGCGGTATCCTGCCCTACGTCCTGCGCCAGAACCTACAGGGGGTCGGTGACAAATGAGAATCATTCGCGGTTGTCACCGACCCCTTTTTGACATAAAATGAGGGGAATTATGCGTATAGAACTCAGAAAAATCCCACGCACCAGCACGCGCTCCACGATCCATTATCAACCCGCCGGCAACGGGTCCGCTTGGGAGGAGGGCCTGCTCCTGGACATGAGCCCCCATGGCGCGGCCCTGCGGCTGCCGCAGCCCCGGCGTCTGCACGAAACCCTGCAGCTGCGCACCGATCCCGCCGCCGATGCGCCGCGCACTGGGGTGGTACGCTGGGTGCGCAAGGACGGCGAAGCCTATCAAGTGGGCATCGAATTCCTCTGACTCGATCGGGGTCGGTGACAAACGCGAATCATTCTCGTTTGTCACCGACCCCCTGTTGGATGGTCAGGCGGCGGCTTCGATGGCGGCCTTGCTGAACGACAGTGCGCCGTCGTGCACCTCCACCTTGATGAGTTCCCCTTCGCCGAAACGGCCGGCGAGGATCTCCCGCGCCAGCGGGTTCTCCAACTGGGTCTGGATGGCGCGCTTCAGGGGGCGCGCACCATAGACCGGATCGAAGCCGGCCTCGCCCAGCTTGTCCAGCGCGGCGTCGCTGAGTTCCAGATCCATGCCGCGCTCGCGCAGGCGGTCGCGCAGGTACTGCACCTGGATGCGGGTGATGGCCCGGATCTGATCCTTGCTCAGCGGGTGGAACACCACCACGTCGTCGATGCGGTTGATGAACTCGGGGCGAAAATGCTTGCCCACGATCTCCATCACCGCCGCCTTCATGGCCTCGTAGTTCTCCACGCCCGCCATCTCCTGGATCAGGTGTGAACCCAGGTTGGAGGTCATGATGATCACCGTGTTGCGGAAATCCACGGTGCGGCCGTGACCGTCGGTGAGGCGGCCGTCGTCCAGCACCTGCAACAGGATGTTGAAGACGTCGGGATGGGCCTTTTCCACCTCGTCCAGGAGGATCACGGAATAAGGCTTGCGCCGCACCGCCTCGGTGAGATAACCCCCTTCCTCGTAACCCACGTAGCCCGGGGGCGCGCCGATGAGTCGCGCCACCGAGTGTTTCTCCATGAACTCCGACATGTCGAGGCGCACCATGGCCTCCTCGGTGTCGAAGAGATAGGCCGCCAGGGCCTTGCTGAGCTCGGTCTTGCCCACCCCGGTGGGCCCCAGGAACAGGAAAGAGCCGTAGGGCCGCTTGGGATCGGACAGGCCGGCGCGCGCCCGGCGGATGGCATCGGAGACCACGCGGATGGCCTCGTCCTGGCCCACCACGCGCTGGCGCAGGGCGTCTTCCATGTGCAGCAGTTTCTCGCGTTCGCTCTCCAGCATCTTGGACACCGGGATGCCCGTCCAGCGGGACACCACTTCGGCGATCTCTTCCTCGGTGACCTTGTTGCGCAGCAGTTTCATCTCCTGCATCTCGGCCTGGGTGGCCATGTCCAACTGCTTCTCCAGTTCGGGGATGCGCCCGTATTGCAGCTCGGACATGCGCGCCAGGTCGCCGGCCCGGCGGGCGGTCTCCAGCTCGATACGGGCCCGTTCCAGTTCCTCCTTGATGTGCTGGGCGCCGTGCAGGGCGGCCTTCTCCGCCTTCCAGATCTCCTCCAGATCGGAGTATTCGCGCTCCAGCTTCTGGATCTCCTCTTCCAGACTGGCGAGGCGTTTTCTCGAGGCCTCGTCGGTCTCTTTCTTCAGGGCCTCGCGCTCGATCTTGAGCTGGATCAAGCGCCGTTCCAGGCGATCCAGTTCCTCGGGCTTGGAATCGATCTCGATGCGGATGCGGCTGGCGGCCTCGTCGATGAGGTCGATGGCCTTGTCCGGCAGCTTGCGGTCGGTGATGTAGCGGTGGGACAGGGTGGCCGCGGCGACGATGGCCGGGTCGGTGATCTCCACGCCGTGGTGCACCTCGTATTTCTCCTTCAGCCCCCGCAGGATGGCGATGGTGTCTTCCACCGTGGGCTCGTCCACCAGGATCTTCTGGAAGCGGCGTTCCAGGGCGGCGTCCTTCTCGATGTACTGGCGGTATTCGTCCAGGGTGGTGGCGCCGATACAGTGCAGCTCACCGCGCGCCAGGGCGGGCTTGAGCATGTTGCCGGCGTCCATGGCCCCTTCGGCCTTGCCCGCTCCCACCATGGTATGGATCTCGTCGATGAAGAGGATGATGCGTCCTTCCTGCTTGGCGATGTCGTTGAGCACCGCCTTGAGGCGTTCCTCGAACTCGCCGCGGAACTTGGCACCGGCGATGAGCGCCGCCATGTCCAGCGCCAGCAGGCGCTTGTCCCGCAGGCCTTCCGGCACCTCGCCGTTGACGATGCGCTGGGCGAGACCTTCGACGATGGCGGTCTTGCCCACACCGGGTTCGCCGATGAGCACGGGATTGTTCTTGGTCCGGCGCTGCAGCACCTGGACGGTACGGCGGATCTCGTCGTCGCGGCCGATGACCGGATCCAGCTTGCCCTGCTCGGCCCGTTCGGTGAGATCGATGGTGTATTTTTCCAGGGCCTGGCGCTGGTCTTCGGCATTGGGATCCTCCACCCGCTGGCCACCGCGCAGCTCCTCTATGGCCTTCTCGATGGCCCCCTTGGCGGCCCCTGCCTGGCGCAGCAGACTGCCCAGCGTGCCGCGGTCCTCCAGGGCGGCGAGCACGAACAGTTCACTGGAGATGTACTGGTCGCCCCGCTCCTGCGCGAGCTTGTCGGTGAGATTCAGGAGCCGGCCGAGTTCGTTGGAGATGTGCACCTCCCCGGCGGCACCCTCCACCCTGGGCAAGCGGTCCAGTGCCTCGCCCAGCTGTGAGCGCAGGGCATTGACGTCCACCTCGGCCCGGCTCAACAGGTGGCGCACCGTCCCGCCTTCCTGATCCAGCAAGGCGATCATCAGGTGCAGGGGTTCGATGAACTGGTGGTCGCGCCCCACGGCCAGGCTCTGGGCATCGGCCAGGGCCATCTGGAATTTGCTGGTCAATCTGTCCATTCGCATGTTCGGTTTCCTCTTTTTTCGACGTTCCCGGCGGGCGAGGTCGAGCCGCCCCGTCACCCTACCGTACTTACTGTCAGGTGATATGGCGATGGTCGCGGCGCGATTCAAGCCGCGCCACGGGCGGCATGTTTCCTGAAACTTTACTAAGACAAACGATGACAAAGCCTCATTCAGCGGGTCTCTGGACGGTCAGTCCGCTAGGCGCGCCGACGCCGGCATAGCCCGAGCTATGCCAAGGAGGCGCAACACCGCGGATGGCCGTCCAGAGACCCGCCCCGAGATCCGCTCCAGGGGGAGCGCACCGGATGCGGCGCCTCGGTGTTGCGCTTCTTGCCAAGGGCCGGGCCATT
>WFNO01000109.1 GCA_015488555.1 Gammaproteobacteria bacterium | reverse complement strand
AGGAAGGCGCGGATCTGCTCCATGCTCTGGAGCCCTTGGGTCTTGAGTGTCACGATCATCCTCCGATGATCCCAAACCCGGACCCCGTTCAGGCTCACTTCACCTTGGAATCACGTCTCCCCTTCAGGCTCATGTGTCGTTGGAAGAGGCTCTGACTTGACCGCCATGGAGTAGCCGCCCAAACTGTAACGTGAACCCACGGATTCAGGTGTAAGGAAAAGTCAGTGCGGGGAAGCGCAATGGATTTTGTCCTGATTGATGATCATCCCCTGTTTCGCAAGGCGTTGCGGCGGATGCTCTGGGAACTGTCCCACGAGTGTCTGGTGCATGAAGCCCGGGATGTCGCCGGGGCGCTGGCACTGCTCGAGTCGGTTTCCTGCCCGGACTTGGTGTTATATGACTGGCGTCTGCCTGATGGCGGGGGGGTGCGGGGGCTGCTGGCTATCGTGCAGATGGTGCCGGAGTCGCCAGTGGTGGTGGTCTCATCCAATGAAGACCCGGACGTGATCGCCAGCGCGCTGACGGCGGGCGCGCGTGGCTACATCCCCAAGTCGGCCAGCAGCGGGGTTATCAGTAGCGCGCTGCGTCTGGTGTTGGCGGGCGAGATCTATGTGCCTTCCGCGACCTTGGGCCAGCGTCTTGCACCAGCTGTGCAGGTTGAAGGGCGAGAAGACTTGTTGACGCCGCGGCAGCACGAAGTGCTGGTCTTGCTCTCCGAGGGCCTTAGCAACAAGCGTATTGCCCAGGCCCTGGGTATTACCGAGGCCACGGCACGTGTACATGTCTCGGATATCCTTCATCAGTTGCATGCATCCAATCGCACTGAGGCGGTGGCAAAGGCGCGGCGGTTGGGGCTGTTGCATCAGCCGGCCCCGGTCTAAGGGGTCGTTTCCGCCGGCGATGTGGCGAGAGAGGCGAGACAGAGTTTCAGTCGCTCCGGCTCCAGTGGTTTGTGCAGTAGCAGGTGGCCGGAACCATGCGCCTCGCGGATGCGCTCCGGGTCTGTGTCGCCGGTGATGATAATGGCCGGCACGGTGGTCCTCAGAAAGGCTTGCAGGCGGTCGATGGCCATCAGTGCCGTTTGCCCTTCGGCCAGCCGGTAGTCAACCACCAACACGCTCGGCCTTTCTCCCGTTTCGCGCAACAGCGCCAGCGCGGCCTCCGCGGAATTGGCACTCAGTGGGTGGACGCCCCATTGCCGCAACAGCCTGGCCGTGCCGCTGCGGATGTCTTCATCATCGTCGATAATCAAAACCGGGCCCAGTCCGGCCAGTGACCGGTCGGTCGGGCTTGCTGGTGTGCTTGCTGCCGGCGCCGCCCGCGCTGATTCCTCTCCGCCCGTCAACCACAGATTGAAGGTCGAACCCTGTCCCGGCCGCGAGCGCACGGTGATTTCATGCCCAAGCAGACGGGCCAGCCGCTGCACGATAGCGAGGCCCAGCCCCAGTCCCCGGGTGGCGTCGCGGGCCGGGTTGTCGATTTGGGTGAATTCCAGAAAGATCTCGTCCAGCTTTTCCGCCGCAATACCCCGTCCCGTGTCGATGACCTGCACCTGCACATGATCACCCCGCTGGCGGCAGGCCAGCAGGATACCGCCTCGCTGGGTGTATTTGAGTGCATTCTCCAGCAAATTGCGCAGGATGCGTTCGAGCATGCTGCTGTCGCTGATTACCGTGATGCCCTGGTCGGGGCAACGGAAGCGTAGCCGCAAGCCTTTGCCTGCCGCCTGGGGTGCGTATTCCTGCGCCAGCTTCTCCAGCAAATCGCACAGGCGCAAGGGGCGGTGGTCGACATGCACCACCTCGGCATCGAGGCGGGAGATGTCGAGCATTTCCGAGAGCATGCCGCGCAGGCCTTGCAGGGCATTGTCCACGTTGTCCAGCAGCTCCCGGTCCTCGGGCTTGCGCAGGCGTGGGCGCAGGGATTCGAGAAACAGGCCCATGGCGTGCACCGGCTGGCGCAGGTCATGGCTAGCGGCGGCGAGGAAATGGGTCTTCACACGCGCGGTCTCCTCCAGCGCCTCTTTCTTGTCCGACAATTGCAGACGCAGGCGCAGGTTCTCGTTCAGGGTCTTCGCGTATTCACGGGCGAAGTTTATCGTCGCTCCGGACATCATGATCAGCAGCAGGGCGGTCAATTGTTCCGGCCGGTTACCCGATGCCAGGAGAACGATGAGGAAGGGGATGATGCAGGGAAGGTAGTAGGCGTAGAAGGCCGGCATGTAGATGGCCAGCGCCGCCACCGGTGCGACCGGAATCAGCGCCAGCAACGCCACCAGATAGACGAGATAGTCCGGATCCAGGGGCGGATAGAGAAAGATGGCGGCACTACCCCAGATGATGCCCGAGACGAGGGCACCGAGGATGGCCAGGCGGCGCCACTTTCTTTCGTACTGACGCCTTTCCGGCGTAGCCCGGTACCAGTAGTACAGCAGCGCCCGCAGGGCCGAGACCAGGAGCACCAGGGCCATGCCGATGGCAAGGTAGCGCTCTTCGACCGCTTCCCATAACACCCAGGCACTGAACAGGCCGCCGAGGGTGGGGGCGAGGATCATCGCCGGCAGGTGGGTGATATGGATGCGTACCTGCTCGGCGGTCAGGCGCTCCCCCAGGGCGATGGTCTCTACTCCGGCGTGGCTGTCGTCCATCGTTTCCACCTCGTCTCCCGTTCCAGCAACAGCCTAGCAGCAAGTCACCGGAAGAGAAGTACGACATTTGTCGTAGGTAATTTTCCTATGGGGTGCGAAGGCCCGGCAATTGGGACTCTAGTAAGGAGAAGAAGACACCGGCACCTACGACATTTGTTGGATTGCGGAAATGCATCCCATGGACAATGCTTGATGCCGATAGCCTGCTTTGTCAGGGGGGAATGTGCATCCTCGCTGCTTGTAGAGGGTCAATGACGCCGCTGCTGGGAACCACGGCAATGTCACAAGATAGTAATAAGGGCGCAGTCTATGAGGCCGAGCGCAATGCGCTGCGGCAGGAACTGCACAATCTCAAAGGGTGCCAGATTACCTTTCTAACCACCACCATTACCGCAACGGGCCTGCCGCTGGGCCTGAGTGCCACCTTGCTGAAAGGCGGAGACGGCAGCGCGGTGGCCCGGATCCAGGGGCTTGCCTTCTTCCTGCCCCTGGCGGTGATCATTCCCTTCTGGTGGAACTTTTTTACAAGGCCAAGACCATCACCCGGGTGGTGGGTTACTACCGGGTGCTGGAAGGCCTCATGCTGGGGCGATACGAGGCAAAGAGATACCACGGCTGGGAAAACGCCCTGGAGAAAATGCGGCGTTTTCATGGCAGGAAGAGAGTGCCTGACGGGGCGAACGGAATGGCGCCTTACATGGGATGAAAGTCAGTCACTGAAGGCCCGCCAGCCACGCCCGAACCGCCCTCTGGGAAAGGATTTCCATCATGAATAAGCAAAAACACAAACTGGAGAGTGACATCATGGAAACGCAACACTACCCGTCACTGCGATTTCTTGTCCTCGGACTGACTGTCCTGTTGTGCTCTCTGTCTACCGCCCAGGCCGCTACCGTCTACACCGAAGACTTCGAGGCCGGCGCCGCCGGCTGGAGCATGGACAACGGTGTGTGGGAGATCGGTACCCCCAGTGCCGGTCCTGCCGCCTGTGCCGGCGGCTCGGCGCAGTGTGCGGGGACGGTGTTGGGTGGGAATTATCCAGCCTATGATGACAGCCGCTTGGTTAGTCCTTCAATAATCCTGCCATCGTTGACATCTGTTGCCGAAGAGGTGCATCTGCGCTTCCAGCAATGGTTTTCCTACGCCGGCGGTGACTGGGGCGAGGTGCATATTTCGGTGTGGGACGCGGCCAGCGGCACGTGGGGCAACTGGGCCAACCTGGGTACTGTGGCGGCCAATACCTCTGGCTGGTCGCAGGGTGACGTGGACATGACTGCCTATGCCGGCGAGACGGTTCGGGTGGCTTTTTTCCACATTGCCTCCCGGCCGTGTTGCAGCAGT
>WFNO01000108.1 GCA_015488555.1 Gammaproteobacteria bacterium | reverse complement strand
TTTTCAGATCCCCAGATCAAAGGGGTCGAGATCAAAAAATTGCTTGTCTTCTTTGAGAAATCAGACTAGACTTAGCTAAGTTAGATGTTGGGGGAGGACGATGCGCCAAGTCAATATCCACGAGGCCAAGACGCATCTTTCGCGGTTGATCGAAGCCGTGGAACGGGGTGAGGAAATCATCATCGCCCGTAACGGCAAGCCGGTCGCCCGGCTCTGTCCGCCCCGCAAGCAGTACACCCCCCGTAGACCCGGAAGCCTGAAGGGAAAAATCAGGATTGCACCGGATTTCGACCAGACACCAGAGGAAGTGCTGGAGACCTATTATGAGAGCGAGCTGTTCCCGGCGGGCAAGAAATGAGACTGCTGCTCGATACCCATGCGCTGATTTGGTGGTTGACGGACGATCCTGCCTTGCCTGAGGCCGCCAGAAATGCCATCGCCTCTCCCGACAACGACGTTTATGTCAGCCACGTCACTGCATGGGAAATCGCGGTCAAGCGACAACTGGGGAAGATCGAATTCCCCCTGGAAGCTTTCGAGGACATCCTGGATGCCAACCAGTTCGAGCCGCTGCCGATCCGGCTGGAACACATTCTTGCCCTCGGAAACCTGCCCATGCATCACCGCGACCCTTTCGACCGCTTGCTGGTTGCTCAGGCGACCGATGGCAAATTGACCCTGGTCAGCGGTGACCGGCGGATGGATACTTACGAAGTGCTTCTGCTCTGGAGCCGGTAATGAAATCCATGTAATCAAATCAATGGGGTCAGAGTACTTGAAAGTGGAGTACTCGAGCTGCAAGGAGAGTGCCTATTTTTTCAAGTACTCTGACCCCATTGATTTTGACCCCATTGATTTACGTTTTCCCTGATTCAGAGTTCGATTCCCGCCGGCAGTTCGATGTCCACGGCGATGGGCAGGTGGTCGGAGAGGGCGAAGGGCAGGACCTGGAAGTTGCTGGCCTTGATGCTGCTGGTGACCAGGATGTGGTCGATGTTGCGGAAGGGGCGCCAGCTGGGGAAGGTGTGCAGTTCTTCTTCCGGGTCGCAGAGATCGGTGTTGTGCAGCAGGCGTTTCATCTCGGGGCTGCGGGCCTGGCAGTTGAAGTCGCCCATGACCACGGCATGGGGATAGCGGTTGACCACTTCGGCCACGTATTCCATCTGGCGCAGGCGCGCCCGCCGTCCCAGTCCCAGGTGGACCAGCAGTACCACCAGCGGATCGCCATGGCGGCCGTAGCGCACTTCCATGATGCCGCGCCCGGGGATGACGCCGGGGAGCTTGTGCTCGACGATGTCCTGGGGCGGGATCTTGCTCAGCAGGCCGTTGCTGTGCTGGGCGAAGCGCCCCAGGTTGCGATTGGTCTGGGTGTACCAGTGGGGAAAGGCGCCGCGCTGGGCGAGGTATTCGATCTGGTTGATGAAGAAGCTGCGGAAACTGCCGGCGTCCACTTCCTGCAGGGCGACGATGTCGAAGGCGCTGATGAGGGCGGCGATCTGGTTGAGATTTTCGAAGCTGCCGATGTGAGGCAGGATGTGGCGCCAGCTGCGCGTGAAGTAGTGGCGGAAGCGCGAGGAGGTGATGCCCACCTGGATGTTGTAGCTGAGCAGGCGCAGGCGCCGGCTCTCGGCGATGGCGCGGGGGGTGGGCAGGGGGCGGTGATGGAAGATGCCGGGTTGCTCGTAGCGCGGTGCGGTCATGTCCATGTCGCGGGTCGTTTACAGGGGGCAGATGGTATCCCCCAGTTTCTCCGTCAGGGTGAGATTTTCGCTGTAATCCACGGGACAATCAATGATGCTGACGGTGTCGTCGGCGAGGGCCTTTTTCAAGGTGGGCAGCAGGTCCTCGGCGCGTTCGATGCGGTAGCCCTTGGCGCCGAAGGCGCGGGCGAAGGCGACGTAGTCGGGGTTGCCGAATTCCACGTGACTGGTGCGTGAAAAGGCGCATTGTTGTTTCCATTCGATGAGGCCGTAGCCACCGTCGTTCCAGACCAGGATCACCAGGGCCAGGCCCAGGCGCATGGCGGTCTCGATTTCCTGGGCATTCATGAGGAAACCGCCGTCGCCGGTGACCGCCACCACGGCGCGGTCGGGATGGACCAGCTTGGCGGCGATGGCGCCGGGTACGGCGATGCCCATGCTGGCGAAGCCGTTGGAGATGATGCAGGTGTTGGGGTGTTCGCAGCGGAACATGCGCGCCATCCACAGTTTGTGGGCGCCCACGTCGCAGATGGCGATGTCCTGCAGGTCCATGGCCGTGCGCAGGTCCCAGATGATCTTCTGGGGTTTGAGGGGCAGCCCGCGGTCGTCGCGGTGCCGTTTCATCTCTGCGATCAGGGCCTCGCGCAGGGGACGCATGAAATGCCCCTCGTGCGGCGTGGCCAGTTCGGCGATGTGCGCCAGGCTGTGGTTGATGTCGCCCACCACGCCCACCTCGATGGCGTAATGGGCGTCCACCTCGGCGGGGGTGGCGTCGATGTGGATGAGGCAGCGATCGCGGGTGGGGTGCCAGAGATGGGGGTGGTATTCCACCAGGTCGTAGCCCACGCAGACGATGACGTCGGCGTCCTGGAAACCGCAGCCGACGTAGTCCTGGGCCTGCAGTCCGGCGGTGCCCAGGGCCATGGGGTGCTTGAAGGGGATGACGCCCTTGGCCATGAAGGTGTTGGTCACCGGGATGTGCAGGCGGCGGGCGAAGTCCGCCAGGGCGCGCCAGGCGCGCGCCCGATTGACGCCGTTGCCCGCCAGCACCAGGGGCCGGCGGGCCTGGGAGATGAGTTCCGCGGCCCGCCGCACGCAGGCCTCCGCCGGCTCGGGGGCCACCGGCTGGCGCACCGGCAAAGGGTTTTCGTGCACGGTCATGGCGGCGATGTTTTCCGGGAATTCGATGAAGCAGGCCCCGGTCTTCTCCGTCTGCGCCAGCTTGAAGGCCTTGCGCACCACCTCGGGGATGATCTCGGGTGTGACCAGGCGCGAGGCGTATTTGGTCACCGGCTGGAAGATGCTCTGCAGGTCCAGTACCTGATGGGATTCCTTGTGCAGGCGGTGGGTGCCCGCCTGGCCGGCGATGGCCACCAGCGGCGCATGGTCCAGATTGGCGTCGGCCACGGCGGTGAGCAGATTGGTGGCGCCGGGACCGAGGGTGGAGAGACAGACCCCGGCCCGGCCGCTCAGGCGGCCGTAGACGTCGGCCATGAAGGCCGCGCCCTGTTCGTGGCGGGTGGTGACGAAACGGATGCGGGAGTCCAGCAGGGCGTCCATCACCTCCAGATTCTCCTCGCCGGGAATGCCGAAGAGGTATTGGACACCCTCGTTCTCCAGGCACTGGATGAAGAGCCGGGCGGCTTTCATGGTCCCGGTCATGGCTGGGCGGTGGAAATGGCAGCGGTGCCTGCCGAATGTCGGCGGAGGCTCAACCCTCCCGGGCCTGGCGTTCCTTGGCCACCAGGAAATCCATGACCCGGATGAGGTTGTCGAAGCCCCGGGCCATGCCCGGATCGCTGCGGTATTTGCCGTTGATGACGATGGTGGGCGTGCCCTGGGTGTGATAGCGGCGCGTCATCTGGCGTGCCCGGCGCACCTTGCTCTCCACGGCGAAGGAGTGGAACACGCGGCGGAATTCCTCCGGATCGACCCCGTGCTCTGCAAAGAAGGCGCTCAGGGCCTGCTCGCTGTTGAGCCGGCGCTTCTGTTCGTGGATGGCGTCGAACAGGGCGGTGTGGAGTTCGTCCAGCTTGTCCAGGGCTTCCGCGGTGTAATAGGCGCGCGCCAACAGGGCCCAGCGGTCGCTGAGGATGGCGGGCATGCGCACGTAGACCACGTCTTCGGGCTTGCGCTGGAGCCAGCGCTCCACCACCGGCAGGAAGCGATGGCAATGGGGGCAGCCGTACCAGAACAGTTCCACCACCTCGATCTTGCCGGGATCCACGGTGGGTTGGGCCGGTACGATGCGCGCGTAGGCCACCCCTTCCCGGAATTGGGCGGCGGGTTGCGCGGCGAAGCCCGCCGCCGGCAGGATCAGTGCGATGATCAGAGACAGGAGCAGGATGCGCTTCATGGGGTTCGAACCTCTCACTGTGACTGGGGTTACCCGATGGCGGTCCACTGAACGTGGCTTCTGCCCGCCATGGGTATAGAATACGCACAGGTTCCGGCAGGGCCGGAAACCCGCGGGCGTTGTGTCGGCATCGACGGTCTACGATAATCGCCCCCCTGCAAATTATCAAGGAGAGCGCGACCCATGGCGGAACGGAAAGTGGATCTGACCCAGTTTCTCAATCAGCAGCACCTGTGTGAATCCCTGACCCTGGTCGAGGTGCAGACCCTGCTGGAATATACCGAGTACGTGGAATACGGCCGCGATGCCGTCATCGCCGACATCGGTGAGGTGGGGGATGCCTTGTATTTCGTCATCGAGGGGGAAGTCTCCCTGTCCTATGATGAGAATGACCAGGAGCGGGAGATCGCCCGCATGACCAGTGGCGAACTGGTGGGCGAGATGTCCTTCTTCGACCGCCGCCCGCGCCTGTTGCGCATGCGCGCCTGTCACGAGGGCACCCGCCTGCTCAAGCTCTCGCGCGCCATGTACGAACGCCTGCGGGTGGAACATCCCTACATCGCGGTGAACCTGCTCGAGCATGCCATCATCAGCCTGGATCACCTGGTGCGCCGCCTGAGCAGCGACGAGATGAGCCTGTCCCGCTACATGTTCGGCAAGGCCAAGCGCTGAAGCCGGCGCGTCCCGGCCATGGAGAGCGCCTACCCCCAGGCCACCTTTCTCCTCAGCGCCACCGATTTCGCCGGCATGCCCCCAGACGAGGGAGGCGAGGTGGCTTTCGTGGGCCGCTCCAACGCCGGCAAGTCCAGCGCCATCAACGCCCTGGTCGGGCGGCGCAACCTGGCCCGTACCAGCAAGACCCCGGGTCGCACCCAGCAGCTCAATTTCTTTCGCCTCGACGAATCCCGCCGCCTGGTGGACCTGCCGGGCTACGGCTACGCCAAGGTGCCCCTGGCCCTGAAACAACGCTGGGAGCGGCTCATCGAGCGCTATCTGCAGCGGCGCCGCTCCCTGTGCGGGCTGGTGGTGGTGGTGGACTGCCGGCGCGGGTTGGGGGCGGCGGATCTCACGCTGCTGCGCTGGTGCGCCGCCGCCTCGGTACCGGCGCACGTGCTGCTGACCAAGGCGGACAAGCTCTCCCGCGGAGCGGCCAGCGCCGCCCTGCTCGCGACGCGGCGCCTGCTGGCGCAGGAAAGTTCCTCGATTCCTTGCACCGTACAGCTCTTTTCCGCCCCCAAGCGCCAGGGGGTGGAGGAACTGCAAGCGCGCCTGGAGTCTTGGTTTCTGTCTTGCGGGCAAAAAAAAGCCCCAGTTACAAAGAGGGAGGGATAACCGGGGCGAAGAGAATATCCGGCTTGGGGATACCGGATATCGACACCCGCTCTGGGAGGGCGAGCGGGTCAAGGCTAGGCTTATAAGCCACCTACGCCTTATAAGACGCTCCCTGTCCGAAAAAGTTCACGCCAAATCCAGATTTTTGTGATCAGGATTTGCGCTTTCCCAAGTGAACTTGTGAAAACAAAAGGTTATGGCGATTCCCGAGAGAAAAAAATCCCGGCAACGGGGATGATTGCCGGGATCGAGTGTTCAAATTCAAGTTCGGGGATAGACGGCGCTTCAGTCTTAGGCGAGATCCTTTCGCTTCCGTCACCCCATGAGACTGGAGGGACTGGAAAAAGTTCCGGCGCCGGAGAAAAAATTTCAAACGCCGGAGAAAAAATTTCAAAAAATTTTTCTTTCGGAACGCGCGCCGATCTGTCCACCGGTCATCGCCGGTTTCAATCTTCTCGTAAACGGCCCCAGTTGGATCCCCAGCCGATGTCCACCTCCAGGGGCACGGCCAGTTCCGCGGCACCGGTCATGCAGTGGCGTACCGCTTCCACCAGGCGGTCCTTGTCCGCGGCCGCCACCTCGAACACCAGTTCGTCGTGTACCTGCATGATCATGTGGGCCCGGCAGGGCTGCGCGGCGAGCCAGCGATGGCAGCGGAGCATGGCGCGCTTGATGATGTCCGCGGCGGTGCCTTGCATGGGGGCGTTGATGGCGGCGCGCTCGGCATATTGGCGGCGCTGGTGATTGCGGCTGTTGATCTCCGGCAGATACAGGCGGCGCCCGAACAGGGTCTCCACGTAGCCCTGGCGCCGGGCCCGCTCGCGGATCTCGTCCATGAAGCGTTTGACCCCGGGGTAGCGGGCGAAATACAGATCCATGTACTCCTGGGCGGCCTCTCGCTCGATGCCCAATTGGCGGCCCAGGCCGAAGGCGGACATGCCGTAGACGAGGCCGAAGTTGATGGCCTTGGCGTGGCGGCGCTGTTCCGGGCTGACGGCCTCGGGGGGCACCCCGAAGATCTCGGCGGCGGTGGCACGGTGGATGTCGATACCCTCGCGAAAGGCCCGCAGCAGGCCGGCATCGCCGCTGAAATGGGCCAGGATGCGCAGCTCGATCTGGGAGTAGTCGGCGGCCACCAGCAGCCAGCCCGGCGGGGCGATGAAGGCCTCGCGGATGCGCCGTCCCTCCTCGCTGCGGATGGGGATGTTCTGCAGGTTGGGATTGCTGGAGGACAGGCGTCCGGTGGCCGCCACCGCCTGGTGGTAGGAGGTGTGCACCCGCCCCGTGCGGGGATGGATCTGCTGGGGCAGGCGATCCGTATAGGTGGACTTGAGTTTGCTCAGGGCCCGGTAGTCCAGGATCAGGCGCGGCAGGGGATAGCGCTGGGCCAGTTCCTGCAGCACGGACTCGGCGGTGGACGGCTGGCCCGTGGGGGTCTTGCGGATCACCGGCAGTCCCAGGCGCTCGAAGAGGATCTCCTGGATCTGTTTGGGAGAACTCAGATTGAAGGGGCCGCCCGCCAGGGCATAGGCCTGTTCCGCCAGGGCCTCCATGCGGGCCGCCAGCTCCTCGCTGAGATGGGCCAGGTGCTCGGCGTCCACCAGCACCCCGCGGCGCTCCATGGCGGCCAGCACGGGGACCAGCGGCATCTCGATTTCCTGGAAGACGTAGCGCAGTCCCGGTTCGGCCTCCAGCTTCGGCCACAGCACCCGGTGCAACTGCAGCGTGATGTCCGCGTCTTCCGCTGCATAAGGGCCGGCCTGTTCCACCGCCACCTGGTCGAAGGGCACCTGCTGGCTGCCCTTGCCCGCCAGTTCCTCGTAGTGGATGGTGCGGCGCCCCAGATATTTCAGTGCCAGGGCGTCCATGTCGTGGCTGGTGGCGGTGCTGTTGAGCACGTAGGACTCCAGCATGGTGTCGAATAGCCGGGGTTCGGGTGCTGTTGCATCCGCACGATCGTTGGGGTCTTCGTCCGGAGATACATCGGGAAGCGGCAGATGGATGCCGTAGCGCTCCAATACCGCCAGATCGTATTTGAGATTCTGGCCGATGAGGATGCGCCGGGGATCCTCCAGCAGGGGGCGCAGGCGTTCGAGGACCTGTTCGCGCGGCAGTTGGGCCGGCGCCCCAGGGTAGTCGTGGGCCAGGGGGACGTAGGCCGCCTCGTGGGGGGAGACGGCGAAGGAGACGCCCACGATCTCGGCGTCCAGGGGGGACAGGCTGGTGGTCTCGGTGTCGAACGCCCATTCCCGGGCCTCTGCCAGGCGCCGGAGCCAGCGTTCCAGCGCGGCTTCGTCCAGGACGAGTTCGTACTCGGGAGCCGGGGGATCCGTCCCGTCGCCGGCGGCTTCCGGGTGTGCCGCCAGGAGTTCCTCCAGCAGGCGCTTGAATTCCAGGCGCTGGTAGAGCGCGCGCAGGGCGGCCACGTCCGTAGGGGCCGGGCGCAGGTCGCGGGGTTTGCAGGGGAGCGGGACGTCGCGGCGGATGGCCGCCAGTCGTCGCGACAGGGCCAGGCGGTCCAGGTGCTGGCGCAGTTTCTCGCCGATCTTGCCCTTGATCTCACCGGCGCGGGCGATGAGCGTGTCCAGGTCGCCGTACTGCTGCAGCCATTTGGCGGCGGTCTTGGGGCCCACGCCGGGGATGCCCGGGATGTTGTCCGCACTGTCGCCGACTAGGGCGATGAAGTCCACGATCTGGTGGGGATGCACCCCAAATTTCTCCACCACCCCGCGGGCATCCAGGACGGTGTGGTTCATGGTGTTGACCAGCAGCACGCCTTCACCCACCAGCTGGGCCATGTCCTTGTCGCCCGTGGAGACCACGACCTCCAGGCCCTCGGCGCGGGCCTGGTCCACCAGGGTGCCGATCACGTCGTCCGCCTCCACCCCGTCCACCACCAGGCAGGGCAGGCCCATGGCGCGGACGACAGCGTGCAGGGGCTCGATCTGGGCCTGTAGCTCCTCCGGCATGGGGGGGCGGTGGGCCTTGTACTGGTCGAACAATTCGTCGCGGAAGGTTTTGCCCTTGGCGTCGAAGACCACGGCCACGTAATCGGGCGCGTATTCCCGCAGCAGGCTGCGCAGCATGTTCACCACGCCGTAGACCGCGCCCGTGGGTTCCCCACGCGAATTGGTGAGGGGCGGCAGGGCGTGGAAGGCCCGGTAGAGATAGGAGGAACCATCGACCAGGACCAAGCGTTGGGAAACGGAAGACATGAAGGCGGGCACTATCGGTCAAAGGAAAACCATTATACTATGTCGGACGGATCCCGAATGGGGATTCTGGGATGGCGAGTGAGCGGGGGCCGTGCGGGGCGAACGGGCGTGGAGACGGGGCCGATGAGAGACGGGGCGAGGCCGAGCAGACGAAAGGGAAGCCCCGCCGGCAGCGGCGGAGCGTGCCAGCAGCGGTACGCGGTGCTATGCTGTGCCCTGGGGGCACTGTGGGGTCTGGGAG
>WFNO01000107.1 GCA_015488555.1 Gammaproteobacteria bacterium | reverse complement strand
GATAACGAAGCCCCTCTCCCCCGACCAGATGACAGACGTCAGAAGACAGATGTCAGAAAACACACCCCCTCACCCCCGCCCTCTCCCCCTAAAGGGGGAGAGGGAGATAACGAAGCCCCTCTCCCCCGACCAGATGACAGACGTCAGAAGACAGATGTCAGAAAAAATACCCCCTCACCCTTGCCCTCTCCCCCTCAAAGGGGGAGAGGGGGAGATACAAGCCCCTCTCCCTCAGGGAGAGGGGTTGGGGTGAGGGCCTTTTACACGAGCCTCGTCATTCGAAACCCTCTCCACGCCGCAGTGCCTTGCGCAGGAGATGGGGGATGAGCAGATACAGGGGCATGCGCAGGTAATGCCCCCGCACGTAGAGCAGCCAGCGCGCCAGTCCTTCTCCCGCCTGCCGGTGAGTGGGATGGTCCACTTCCAGGGCGCGGGTGAACAAGGCATCCATGAGCCGCAGGCGCGGCGCGGGCGGCGCGGCGCTGCGGCAGGCCTGCAGTGTGTCATCCGGAATCGGCGTCCCCAGCATGCGCCGGCAGTAGCGCAAGGCGTAGAACAGCGGCCGCAGGAGATCGAGCCGGGCCGCCCGTTCGGGCAGTTCCTCCCAGAATCCGTCCCGGCCACCGAAATGGCGCAGCAGGAGATCCAAGTCCGTGAGATCCCGCAGCCCCCGCTCCAGCTCCCCATCGTGGAAGAGATGAGTGGCGCTGTGCAGGACCATGTCCAACGGCGCCAACACCTGCAATTCCGGCCGTTGCGGGTCGGGCGGGTAGGCCGCGCGCAACAGGAGCCGGGGGTCCGGATGCAGGCACGCCGTATCCGGCAGGATGTTGTGATGCACGTCCAGCACCGTGCGGCGGCGGATGTGGCGCATGGGCGGCAGCTCGTGCATCCAGGTGCGATAATAGCGCTGGTCGTAACGGTCCAGATGCGTGCTCATCCAGCCGTGCTGCACCAGGACCCGTTCCACTTCGGGCAAGGCCGCCCTGGGCACCAGGATGTCCACGTCGTGGAACAGGCGCCCGGGGCTGTTGGGCAGGCCGGCCAGGAGATAGGCCGCCCCCTTGAGCGCCAGCACCGGAATCCCCAGGGGCCGCAGGGCCTGCACCAGACAGTGGAGTTCCCAGCGCACCACCCGCCGCTGGGCGCGGGCGTGCACGCGCGCCGACTCCAGATGCAGCAGGGGCGCCGGCGGCACCTGGTGCAAGAGCCCCTGGCGCTCCAGCAGGGCGTGTACATGGGCCAGCAGTTCGGCGCTGCGCGCCTGCCGGATGAGCAGCTCCCACTGCGGCAGGTCCAGCGCTGCGGCTTCCTGCGGGCAGCGGCAGACGCGCAACAATACGCTGGCATTCGTCACCCGCCCGCCTCCTCGGCCATCGGCGCCACCAGCCCTTCGAACACCTCCAGCGCCCGGTGCAGGTCCCGATAGTGGAAGCGGTAACAGTCGCAGGCCTCGATCACGTCACCGAGCACTTTGAAGGCATCGGGACCCACGATGCTGTAATTGAAGGCGTGATGGACCATCTCCATGAAGGCCCGCGCCCTGGATTCGGGCTGCAATGCGTTCCCGCCCGCCGGGTCGTATCGCGGCAGCACCACGAAAGCGGCCCGCGCCGTCCGGCCGGCCTGCGCCACGCTCTCGGCCGGGGGTTTCATGTGTGCCACCGTCCCCTTGCGGGTATCCACGAACTCCGAACCCAACACGGCCTGCGGCAGAAAGCGGCGGATGACCGCGATGGATTCGTTCTTGAGGCCGATGGGCCGGGGATTGGGTACCAGGCGACCGTCCGGGATGGTGAAGATGGCCATCTCGTCCGAGAGCAGGCGCCAGCCGCTGCCCACCAGGGCCGCGCACAAGGTGCTCTTGCCGGATCCCGGCGCCCCCGGCAGCACCACGGCCACGCCGTGGCGCTCCACCACCGCGGCGTGGATCATGAGATAGCGGTGCAAATGCACCGCCATGCACCAGTTCAGGCCCCATTCCAGCATGGGAAAGGCCTGGGACAGGGGCAGCGGCTTGAAGGGAACGTGGTCGTCCAGATGGAAAAGGACCTGGGGCTTGAACCAGCGCCGGAATCCGGAGGGCGGGGCGAGGCGCACGTGGAAATCCGCAAACCCTGCATCCTCCACCAGGGGATGATCGGCATAGAGCCGTACCAGGGCCTCGCACACTTGGGACAACGGAGAACGGATGCGCACCACCACCGGCCCGGTGCGCAACTGGAGCCCCGGGCCCCGGAGCCGCCCTGCCACTTGTGCCGGAGTGAGGGCGGACAGTTTCACTCAGCCAGGGCTGCTCGTTTGGCCTTGAATACCACGGGTGCGATCACGGGATTCGACGATGCCGAGACGTTGCAACTCGGCGAGCGTGGACTCCAGCGCGTCAGGGACTTCCCCATCCACCTGCCGTAAGGCCTCTCTCAGGGTTTCATGATCGGCAGACCCTTGCGCCAACAGGCGCACGATCGCGCTCGCGAAAGGATTCAGGAGATGGGTGTCCCCGGACGAGCCATGATAGAGCACCAGGCAATCGTCCCACTCCCGGGTGCGCAAATCGCCGCTCGCCAAGTACCACTCGCGGCCCGCGCTTTCACCCGCCATCCCGGCCGGCTACTCGCCCCGGGTGTTGAGGAGTTCGAGATCTTCTCTGAGGCCTTCTGGATCCACCAAGTGCCGCGCATCCCACATGTCGATGATCTGGCCTTCGGTGTAACCGAAAGACTCCTGCCCGAAATACAGGGCGTTGAGCAAGGCCGCCACCGCGTGCGCACCCAGCTGATAGCGGCTATCCAAAACGGACATCTCCAGCACCTCCAACATGGTGGCATCACCGTACAGGTAGCCACTGAAAGGCCCGCGCTGGCTTGCAGCATTAACATAGGTGGAGTGGAAAGGCGTCCCATTTACGTATTCGTTGCACATGCCTCCCGGGGAGGTACTGACACAGTCCCCGGCGGTATAGGGATAAGGCCAATCGTCCGGATGAGTCCTCCAGTAACCCGGAGCGCGACCGCTGCAGTAGTGGTCGTAATCCTGATGGGAAAGATTCCCAGACAGCGTTCCGGAGACGGTGCAATGGCGGGCTAGTACCGGTTTGCTAGAGACGGTGAGAATGACAGCGGGAGCTGCAATGCCCGCTCCTTTGAGAAAACGCCTGCGACCTGAAGAATAACGCGAGCCTGACTCTGGGTTCGGTGCCTCTCCCTGGCTGGGCAGAACGGGTTCCGAGTGAACTTCCGCTTCATTTTTTACCCGTTTCTCGGCCACTTGAACGCTCCTTTCGGCAGCTCTAAATTTTAACTCCTCAGAATCCCGATCGTCGGAGATAATGCAGAATCGATTGATTGGGGAGTCCCATTTTCAGATAATCTATTATCCTGATCATGGTGTCAAAATTCAAGCATTTTCACGCATGCTCCCCGCTGGCATTCTCTGCCCCCGGCAACTAGGTCGCTGGAGCATCAGCGCGCACGGCCCGCTTCCGAACGCTCCATCAGATCACGCACGAAATTGCCCGGAATGGCATACGTGATTCCACTGGAATCGGACAACGCGCTTTCCTTTTTGCGCTTGACCAGCACCATGTTGATCACCCCCACCACACGTCCCGTCCGGGGATCGTAGAGGGGGCTGCCGCTGTTGCCGGGATAGGCGGTGGCGTCCAACTGAAACACGTCGAAGGAGCGGCGCAGATCGCGGATCATGGCGGGATCGAGCTGGCTGTCGTGATCCTTGGGCGTGACGATGGGCGTGATAGCGGAGACGATCCCGCGGTGCGTGACGGGATAGAGCCCCAGCACGGCGCCGATGGGAAAACCCGTGAAGGCATAGAGTTCCCCTTCGCGCACCCGGTCGGAATCGCCCAGTTGCAGCGCCGGCAAGGGCGGACCAGAGATACGCAGAATGGCCAGATCGTGACGCGCATCCACCGCGATCCTGCCGGCCCTGCGGATGGCGGCATGAGGCCCCCGCCCGGCGAAGACCGCCAGGCGCTCCCCCTCCCGGGACTGGAGCTTGCGGTCCACCACGTGGAAACTGGTCACCACGTAACGGCCGTTGCCGACGACGAAACCCGAGCCCAGTAGTTGCGCCGCCGGCGTGCGGGTCTTCTGATAGGTGCCCACCCCCACGATGGACGGCTTGATCCGCTCGATGGTGTCCGGCAGCTCCGCAAAAGCGGGAAAGGCCCAGGAACAAAGCAGCAGTGCTCTCCATGCCCAGACCATGCGCTCGTAAACGGCATGCGCCTTACGCATCACGGTTGATGATCTCCGCGATGGTGTATTCCTTGATGTGCTTGGCATGGGTGAAGATGATCAATTCGCCCAACAACCCCAGAGCGAAGAGCTGCGCTCCCAGCACCACAAGCAGGGAGCTGAGCAGCAAGGCGGGGCGCTCCGCCAGGGCCACGCCCAGGAAGAGGCGTTCGAAGACGATGAATGCGACGAGCAGGGCGCCGACACCGAAGGTGGCGCTGCCGAGCAGGCCGAAGAAGCGCAGCGGTTTCTTGGTGAACTTGACGAGGAAGAACACCGTCAGGATGTCCAGCAGGCGGCGCAGATAGACCCCGGGACGATAGACGCGGCGGTGCGGATCGAGGGGCGACTGGCGCAGGTCCACCTCCTGGATGCGAAAGCCGCTGCGCGACGCCAGCAGCGGGAAGAAGCGGTGCTGGTCGCCGTAGATGGGCACCTCGGCCACCACCTGGCGCCGCAAGGCACGGGCGCCGCAACCCAGGTCGTGGAAGGCAGAGCCGGCTAGCAAATTGAGCAGGACGTGAAACAGGCGGGACTGCAACCGATTGATGCCGGCATCGATCCTCGGCGAGCGCCGGCCGATGGCCATGTCGCACCGGTCGAGGGCGGCCACCAGTTTGGGCAGGTCCTCGGCCACCACCTGATGATAGGCGGGCAGGGTCAGCAGGATCTCGCCGGCGGCAGCCTCGAAACCCGCGGTCAGCGCAGTGGCCTCCCCGAACCACTTCGCCAGCTTGATGATGGTGATGGGCTCTCCCTCCGCCTGCAACTCCCGTAGCACTGCCACCACATCGGGATATTCACCATCGATCACATAGATGAACTCCAGGCGGCGGCCCAGGGGTTCCAGCCCCTGGCGGTATTCCCGGTACAGCGCGCGCACGTCGTCGAAACGCTCGCTCACCGGGACGATCACCGAAAGTTCCGGGGATTCCGGTTTTTCAGGCGCCGCTTCCTGATCCATGTGCCTGTTCTCCCGGCCGGTGTACCTCGACCGTCAGTGAAGAGAGATGAAACAAATCGATGTCCCCCGTCTTGTAGATCAATTCCCCCAAGGCGCCACAGAAGATCAAAAAGGTGGTCAATGCCGAAAAAAGAATGAATACGCCTGGCATCACCACCGTGGCTTCGACCTCGGGAGCGATGAATGCGCGCAGGCTGAAAAACAACGCCACCAGACTCACCACCGCCGCCGGAACGGAAAGAAGGACGAACCAGAGGAACGGCCGCGAGGAAAACGAGATCAGCGTCTTGATGGCCAGCAGATCCAGCAGCACCTTGTAGATGCGCGACAGGCCGTACTTGGAGACGCCGAAACGCCGGGGATGATGATTGACCTTGATCTCCGCGATGCGGGCCCCGGCCACGGAGGCCATGGCGGGGATGAAACGATGCATCTCCGAATAGAGCGGCACCTCCTTGATGACACGGGCACGATAGGCCTTCAGCGAACAGCCGTTGTCCTTGATGGGCACCCCGGTGACCTTGCCGATGAGCCAGTTGGCGATGCGCGAGGGAATCTTGCGCGTGATGAGTTTGTCCTGGCGCTTGTGACGCCAGCCCACGACGATGTCGTACCCTTCCTGCATCTTGTCGATGAAGGCGGGAATGTCGGCCGGGTCGTTCTGCAGATCGCCGTCCATGGTGATCAGGATGTCGCCTCGCGCCAGATCGATACCGGCGGCCATGGCCGGGGTCTGGCCGTAATTCCTCCGGAACTTGACCACCTTCAGGTGCCGGCCTTGCCGAGCCAGCTCCGCCGCATATTCGAAGGTCCTGTCCGTGCTGCCGTCATCCACGAAAATCAATTCGTACCGGTCCGTGAGGCGATCCATCACCCGCACCAGCGCCTCATGCAGGGGGCGCACACAGGCTTCCTCGTTGTACAAAGGCACGATGACGGACAAGGCGCACTCGCCCGCTGAGCCGCTCATTTATGGAGTTTCCATATAAATCAGTTGGTTGTTATCAGAAGACCGCTTGAAGACGGAACCTTCCCGGCGATCACCACACTCCCAGGTGACAAGATCGGTCATCAGGCCATCGGCTTTACTCCCGTTTCGTTCTTTCCTATCTTCTATGACCATCCGGGCTCTGCAATATAGCACGCGAACCACGCCGGCGGACACCTCCCACAAGAAAATACCAGAGGACAAGGCTCGCCGAATCAATCCCCTCCGCTCCGCACTTTCAGTACACCCTGAACAATCTCAAATCCCGGCCGCTGTAGATCGCCTTTCAGCGACAGATAACCTCATCAGAACCACCATCCATACCAGTAAAAAAAGACTGGAAAAAAGCCTCGAAGCCTATACACTACCCACCAACCTGCCCATCGTAACAGCCGGCCGCTCGATCGTGATCCGCTGCCAATAGGCGGAAAAGAATGGAACCCGAATACGGTACTGATCGTGTCATCTGCGGGTCAGATATCAGATGTCAGATATCAGATATCAGGAGACAGATATCAGAAGAAACACCCCCTCACCCCGGCCCTCTCCCCCTCAAAGGGGGAGAGGGGGAGGTAGTAAAAGCCCTCTCCCCCTTTGAGGGGGAGAGGGCCGGGGT
>WFNO01000106.1 GCA_015488555.1 Gammaproteobacteria bacterium | reverse complement strand
GGGGGTTGTTCCGGAAGCAGTTTGTAGCGGGCCGCGAGCGCGGCATAGCCGGCCTCGGCAGCGCGGGGATGGCGGCCATGATCGTAGGCCACCCGTTCGTATTCGGTGATGGCCTCCCGGTAGCGGCCGGTTTCGTAGAGGAGTTCGGCCAGCAGGAAACGCAGGCGGGGAGCGGCCGGGTCCTGCGGGAACAGGCGCAGGTATTCGCGGTAGAGTCCGGCCACCTGCTGGAAGTCCTCGTCCTTGCCGCTGGCCTGGGCCTGCGCGTGGTAATGCTGGGCCAGCTCCATGAGATTGCGTTTCAGGGCCTTGAAGACCCGGGGATAGCGGCCCCGGTCGTGCAATTGCCAGAAGGGGCTGTGGAAACCATAGCGGTCGATGAAGTCCTGTTTGGCCGCCCAGGCCAGCCGGCGGAAACCGGCCTGCTCGTAGATCTCGTAGACCCGCATCTGGTAGTAGGGCGCCTCCGGGTGTTCCGGGTTGAGGGCGACGAAATTGGCATAGGTGGCGGCCGCGTCGCTGAAACGGTCCTGAACCAGGTAACGCTGGGCCAGGGCCTCGTAGATGAGGTCGTCGTAGGGGCGTTGGCGGCGGCTGTTGAGATAGGCGGCGATGGAGCGGCGCTCTTCCAGGTAACTGAAGCTCATGTTGATGGCCCGCAAGGTGTCTTGTACCAGGGCCCGGTCCTCTTCCCCCAGGGCGCGCAGGGCCTCGGCCTCGACGAAACGCCCGCCCGGGGCGAGTTTGGCGTCCAGCACCGAGAACAGGGTGTCCAGAGCCGTCTCGTAGGCCCCCTGGGCGAACAGGGCCCAGCCCTTCTTGTACAGGGCCTCCACGTACAAGGGCGTGGCGGGACCGCGGGCCAGGACCCGCTCGTAGGCGGCCGCCGCTTCCTGGAAGCGGCGCTGTGCGAACAGGATCTCGCCGCGCCGAAAATCGGCCTCGCCGGCCAGGGGGCTGGCGGGATATTCCCGCACCAGGCGGGTGAGCACGGCCAGTGTCCGTTCCTGCAGGCCGGCCTCGCTGTAGGCCCGTGCCAGGCGGTAGAGGATGCGGTCTCCCGGTTGCTCGGGATAGGCCTGCAACAGGGCGTCGTAGAGACGCCGTGCCTCGTCGAGCGCCTGCAGGGCGGGGCGTCCTGCGCGCCGGAGTTCGCCGGCGACGGCCAGCTGCAGATCGGCCAGCCGGCGCATGGCCTGCTGGCGCAGTCGCGCATCCAGCGCCTCGCCCTCCGCCAGCAACTGGCGGTAGGCGGCCATGGCCATACGCTTGTCGATGCGGGCCTTGGGTTCGTAGACGACGATGGAGGGGCTGCGATCCAGGGTTTCGCCGCCGCCCGCGCTGCGCGGCGGTGCCGGGGCGCAGGCGGCGAGCAAGGCGCCCAGGACGGCGAATCCCGCCGCCCCCGCGAGGATCGGTCTCTTGCGGGTCCGGACGCCGGCGCCGGGCTTCACGAGGGTGGTTCCTCTTGCGGGGAGGGTTCGCGGGACAGCTCGTCCAGGAGGCGGGCCAGTTGATAGCGGGCGGTGACGAGATAGTCCTGCAGACGCCGCCGGTGGCGTTCCAAGGCGGCGCCCACTGCCCCTTCGAGGCCTTGCAGGAGGGCCTGGTGCAGGTCACGACTCCGTGCCAGCAGGGCGGCCCGTCGCGCTTCGAGGTCCGCGTCCTGCGCCGCACCGATGCGCGAGGCGAGCGGGCCTTGCAAGCGGTCCTGCAGGCGGTGCAGCAGCCGGTGGCGGGCCAGCAGGGCCTGGAAACGGGGTTGCAGCCACAGCTTCTCCAGATAGGGGGCCATGGGGGTCTGCGGCGGGACCGTTGCTTCGTCCACCGCCAGGGCCTCGAGCAGGCCCCGTACCTCTTGAGTCTGGAATCGCCGCAGGCGGGACCGCTGGCGCTCGTACAGGGCGATGGCCTCCCGGAACCCTTTTACGGCCTGGGTGTGGGAACCCAGGCGCCACAGCGCCTGCGGCAGTCCCAGCATGGCCTCTTGATGCTCGGGCCGCTCGGCGGGCCCGGCCGCCAGCCGGCGCCAGGCAGCCTGGGCCAGGCGGGGTTCGCCCGCCAGCCATTCCGCCCAGCCCAGTCCCAGGAGGGCGGCGTCGGCGAAGGGGCCGTTTGGGTGCACGCCCTGAAAGGCATCGCGTGCGGCGTCGGGGCGGCCGGCCGCCAGATGGCGGCGCCCGAGCAGCAGCCGGGCCAGGTCCTGCAAGGCCTCCAGCTCCTGCGCGGCATCGTTCGCGGCTTGCGCCTGCTGCCGTCCCGCGCTCGCCAGGGCGGCGTCGATCTCCGCTTCCACCGCCGCATCCTCTCCGGCCGCCAGCGCCGCGGCACGGGTGAGACCGGCGTAAGCGGGCCAGGGTGGGGGAAGCCGCCGGCCGGCGCCTGCGTCCACAAGGGGCAGCGCCTCGTCCGGTTGCTCCAGGAGCAGCCGGATCTGGGCCAGCAATACGCGCCGCTCGGCCTCCTGCGCGGGCGTAAGGTCCGGGGATGCGGCCCGTGCCAGGGCCGCGGCCGCGGCCCGGTAGTGCCCGTAGTGGAAACGCTCGCGGCCCAGCACGAGCCAGGCCTGCGCCTGAGCGGCGGCGGGCAGGGCCCGGGCGAGGGCGCGTGCCAGCGGGGTATCGACCAGGGCGGGCTCCGCAGTGGCGTCGGCGGCAGAATCCCGCACCGCCGAGGGGAAGCCGGGCGGCAAGCGCAGGCGGCCGGACAGCCATTGCCGCCACAGTTCGATGGCCTCGCCGGGGGCGGGGGCGGCCAGCAGGCGGGCGAGCAGGCCCTCGGCCGCCATTCCCGGCACGCGCGCGGGTGCCGGCGGCGGGGGACTCGCCTGCAGGGCCTGCACGGCCGGCGACCACGGCTGCGCCTCGGTACGCACCAACAGGTCACGTTCCAGCAGGATCACTGCAGCGTGCAGGGCCTGCAGGTCCCGGCCCGTATGGGTGAAGGGATCCGCGGTCACGGCACTGGAGAGCAGCAGTCCCATGGCCGCCAGGCCCAGTGGAAACGATGCCAGTATCGATGCAGGGATCGAGAGGGAAATCGAGATGGACCAGCGAAACGATTTCATCGAGGTGTTTGCACTTGTGTCCCGATGCCGGGCATGGGGCCCTTGGAAGTAGGCAAGGGCGTGATTATACACGAGTCGTTCCATTTCTCAGGGATGGGGTATGCAAGATCTTGGCCTTCTCCGAATTTCCGAATTGGTGCCCGCGGAGTTCTCAGTGACAATGCAAGGCTGTTAGGTCAGCACATAACTTGACGATATTATATGTAACACCTAACATATTTAGGTGTATTTTAACGAATTGTCAATTTTGACTATGAAGACCCAGGACTTTTTTGCCAAACATCCCGTTTTCCGGCACGAGGAATTCGCTGCCTTCCTGACGGAAACGGGGACCGGCAGCAAGAAGACCCGCGAGGCCTTGCTGGCCTATCACGTCAAGACGGGGCACCTGCTGCGCATCCGGCGGGGTCTGTATGCCGTGGTTCCCCGTGGTTTCCGTCCTGAGGACTATCCGGTGGATCCCTACCTGTTGGCGTGCCATCTTACCGATGATGCCGTGCTGGCTTATCACAGTGCCTTGCAGTTTCATGGTAAAGCCTATTCAGTCCACCGCCGGTTCCCCTATCTCAGCCGGCGAGTGCGTCAGCCTTTCAGCTTCCAGGGCCAGGCCTTCATTGCCACGCCTTTTCCCAAGTCCTTGGTGAAACAGCAAGCCGAAGACTTCGGTGTCGAGACCCGGAACCATGCCGGTGGGGAGGTTCGTGTCACCAGCCTGGAGCGGACGCTGGTGGATGTGCTGGCCCGGCCCGATCTGGGCGGCGGATGGGAGGAAGTCTGGCGATCCCTGGAGGGGGTGGAATATTTCGATCTGGAACGGGTGGTCCAATATGCACTGCTACTGAAGAGTGCGACAACAGCTGCCAAGGTGGGGTTCTTCCTGGAGCAGCATCGCGACGCCCTGATGGTGGAGGAGACGCATCTGGACACACTGCGCAAGCACGTACCCAAACAGCCCTGCTATCTGGAGCGTAGCCGGCGAGAGCCCGGGAAGCTGGTGGCCTCCTGGAATCTGATCGTACCCCCTGCCGTTCTCGAACGGGCCTGGGAGGAGGTCGCGTGAACCTTACATTGCAAGAACTCCAGTCCGAGGCGGCCGCCACTGGTTTTCCACCGGAGACCCTGGACAAGGTGATTCACCTGATCGGTCTGCTGAACGCTTTCCGGCGACATCCTTTCCTCAAGGATCGGGTCGTCCTGAAAGGAGGGACAGCGCTCAACCTCTTCATCTTCGATCTTCCCCGCTTGTCGGTGGATATCGATCTGAACTATGTGGGGGCGGTCGATCGTGCGGGTATGCAGGCCGAGCGAGAGCAGATCGAGCAGGCGATTACCGCGGTTTGCGGGCGTGAGGGATTTGGTATCCGCTGGCAGTCGGAGGCCCATGCCGGCGGAAAGTGGCGGCTCGCCTACACCAACGCCCTGGGCCGAAATGCCAATCTTGAGATCGATGTGGTCTTTACCTCGAGGGTGCCGCTGTGGTCTATTCAACAGCGGGACTCACGCCCTGTGGGCACATTCCAGGCAAAGGACATACCGATCCTGGATCTACACGAACTCGCCGCCGGAAAGCTCGTGGCGCTCTTGTCGAGACAGGCCAGTCGGGATTTGTTCGATGCGCATGTGTTGCTGGGGGAGAGTAATTTAGATCGTGACAAGCTGAGGCTGGGATTCGTCGTCTATGGCGCGTGCAACCGCAAGGATTGGCGGACCGTCTCTCCGACCGATATTCATTGTGACTATCGGGAGCTTCGACAACAACTGATCCCCGTGTTGAGGGAGGATACCGTGCCCGAGCGGGAGGCTCTGGGTGCCTGGATGGATCGACTGGTCGACGAATGCCGGGAGCGGCTGGCCATGGTCTTGCCATTCGAGGCACACGAGCGCGAATTTCTGGAAGGGGTGCTGGAGCGTGGCGAGATCGTTCCAGAGCTGCTGACCGACGACAGCGAGCTGGCGGAGCGTATCCGGCAACATCCCCAGCTTCAGTGGAAAGCGCTCAATATCCGAAGACATCGGGGAATATTGTAATAAGGGGCCAGAAGTTCGGTTCAGGGCGTTCCGGTTTGCTGTCCTCCATTGATGTCATGCCGGCCAAGTTCTATATCTCCTAACACAAGGCTTGACCTGATGCCGTGCCCTTTGTTGCAATGGGTGGGCACGGGTCGTATGCAGGCTGCCGGCCTGCATACGAAGGCGAGGGACCCGGACCAAAGGATCCGTGAGGAAGGGTCCGTGGATGGTCCGGGACTGCGGTTCACGGAAGACGAATGTTCATGGAAAAGGAGTTCCCATCATGTTCCCCGTATCAAGGACGATGCCTTTCTTGCTCTGGTGCGCGTGGGTCTGGGCCGCCGGCCCCGCGCAGGCGCTGACTCTCGGCGGCATTCACCTCAACGAGATCCGCATCGATCAGCCCGGCGCCGATCGGGACGAGTTCCTCGAATTGGCCGGGGCGCCGCGCGCTTCCCTGGATGACCTGGCCTACGTGGTGCTGGGTGACGGGAGCGGCGGCAGCGGCGTGGTGGAGGCGGTGGTGTCCCTGGACGGCGAGCGTCTCGGCGACCGGGGGCTGTTCGTGGTGGCCGAGCGCAGCTTCACGCTGGGCGAGGTGGATCTGTACGCCACGCTCAATTTCGAGAACCGCGACAACGTCACCCATCTGCTGGTGCAGGGGTTTCGCGGCCGCCTGTTCGACGACCTGGACGAGGACGACGACGGGATCCTGGACGTCCTGCCCTGGGAGGCGGTGCTGGACAGCGTGGCCCTGCTGGAGACGCCGGCAGGCGGCGACCGCTCCTACAGCGGCACGCGATTGGGACCGAGTCCGGTATCGGGGCAGGTGCCCGCCCACGTCTACCGGCAGTTCGACGGTGACGGCCCCTGGGTGATGGGGGCGGCCTGGGGGGAGGACAGCCCCGGCCTGCCGCGCCTGCGGCCACCAGGGACAGGCGCCCCCGGCAGCGGGGGCGTGCTGGCCGTGACGGCCCCGCCCCCGTGGCTGTGGCTGGCGGCGGGCGCGGCCCTGCTGTTGGGGCTCCTGGGTCGCGGTGACTCGCGCTCAGCCGGTCTCCAGAACGGCGCGGGCGGCGGCTAGGGCCCGGCCCGTTTCGATGGCGGCGCCGGCGCGCTGCAGGACGTCTTCCAGGGCCTGGAGGCACAGTAGCACGTTGCGGGTGTTGCAGGCGTGCCCCATGAGGCCGATGCGCCATACCTTGCCGGCCATCTCGCCCAACCCGGCGCCGATCTCCAGCCGGTAGTCGGCCAGCAGGCGGCTGCGCACGGCGGCATCGTCCACGCCTTCGGGGATGCGCACGGCATTGAGCTGGGGCAGGCGTTCCGCCTCCGGCACCACGAAGCTCAGGCCCATGGCCTCCAGACCGGCCTTGAGAGCCTCGTGAAGGCGGCGGTGGCGCGCCCAGGCGTTCTCCAGTCCCTCTTCCCGGAGGATGAGCAGGGCCTCGTGCAGGGCGTAGAGGGCGTTGATGGGTGCGGTGTGGTGGTAGGCCCGCTTGCCGCCGCCCCAGTAGCCCATGACCAGATTGAGGTCCAGGAACCAGCTCTGCACCTTGTGCGAGCGGTTCTTGATCTTGGCCACCGCCCGTTCACCGAAGCTCACGGGGGACAGTCCCGGGGTGCAGGACAGGCATTTCTGCGTGCCCGAATAGACCGCGTCCACGCCCCATGCGTCCACGTGGAGGGGAATGCCGCCCAGGGAGGTGACGGCGTCCACGATAGTCAGGCAGTCGTGGCGATGGGCGATGTCCACCAGGGTCTGGACGTCGGAGCAGGCACCGGTGGAGGTCTCGGCGTGGACGAAGGCGACGATGCGCGCGTCGGGATGGGCCTTCAGCGTGTCTTCCAGTTTCTGGGGGTCCACGGCGCGCCCCCAGGGGTCCTCCACCAGTACCGGCGTGCCCCCGCAGCGCTCCACGTTCTCCTTCATGCGCCCGCCGAACACGCCGTTGACGCACACCACCACCTTGTCGCCGGGTTCCACCAGGTTGACGAAACAGCATTCCATGCCCGCCGAACCCGGGGCCGAGACCGGCATGGTCATGGGATTCTCGGTCTGGAAGGCGTACTGCAACAGGGCCTTGAGTTCGTCCATCATGGCCACGAAGTCCGGGTCCAGATGGCCGATGGTGGGGCGGGACAGGGCCTCCAGCACACGGGGCGGGACGTCGGAGGGACCCGGCCCCATGAGGGTGCGCTGCGGGGGATGAAACGATTTCATAGAGCGTACCTCTGTATTGCTTCGGTGAATTCGATCTGTTGCGTTTCG
>WFNO01000105.1 GCA_015488555.1 Gammaproteobacteria bacterium | reverse complement strand
TCTGGCAGTCGAGCGCTTTCAACAGGCCGCGGGCCTTGGCCCGGGTCTCCGCCAGTTCCCGTTCCGGTATGGAGTCGGCCACGATACCGGCTCCTGCGCGCAGGCTCAGTTGTGCATGCTCGCGCACCAGTGTGCGGATGAGGATGTTGAAGTCCAGCTCTCCGTCGAGGTTCACGTAGCCCATGGCGCCGGTATAGGGCCCGCGGGCCATGCCTTCCAGTTCGGCGATGATCTGCATGCAGCGCACCTTGGGGCAACCGGTGATGGTGCCACCCGGAAACACGGCGCGCAGCACCTCGCCGGGCGTCACGCCGGAACGCAGGCGGCCGCGTACGTTGGAGACCAGGTGATGGACGTAGGCATAGGATTCCAGGACCAGGAGTTCGTTCACGTGTACGCTGCCCGGCTCGGCGATACGGCCCAGATCGTTGCGCTCCAGATCGATGAGCATGATATGTTCGGCGCGTTCCTTGGGGTGGCGCGAGAGCCGCTGCGCCAGCGCCTCCTCTGATCCGCCCGTCCGTCTAGGAGCGGTGCCGGCGATGGGACGCGTCTCCACCCGGCCTCGGTGCACCCGGACCAGGCGCTCGGGTGAAGAACTCAGAATGGCCCAGTCCGGCGTGGACCAGATGCCGGCGAACGGGGCGGGATTGCTGCGGCACAGTCGGCGATAGAGCGCGCTGTCCGCGGCCGGATCCATCCCCGTCCCACGCCAGCAGCGGGACAGATTCACCTGGAAGACGTCCCCGGCCAGGATGTATTCGTGAATCCGGGCCACCGCCGCCAGGTAATGCGCGGGGTCTTCTTCCTCGAGTTCGATCCGCGGTACGTCCCCGCCATCATCGAACGGCACTGGATGCATCGCGTCACGGTACATCGCCTCGAGCAGGGCTTCGTTGCCCGGTTCCGCCACCAGCCAGCAGCAACGCCGCTGGTGATCGCGGATCAGGGCCGCAGGCACGCGCACGGCATGGGCCTGGGGTACGGGCGAATGCACCGCCCGCGGCAAGGCCAACACCGGTTCGATCTGGGCCGCCAGCTCATAGGCTAGAAACATCAACCAGCCCCCGCGAAAGGGGATGGCGGCTTCCGGCCCATCGTTTTCTGGTTCCCCGTTTTCTAGTTTCCGGCTTTCCGATCCGGCAGTCTCCCCTCCACCCTCTTCCCGCCACCAGCGGTCGAAGGCCTGCAGGAAATCGCCCGCGCCGTGCTGGCGGCCGGACAGCCGCAGGTCCTGTCCCAGGGTCAGGTGCTCGCCAGGAAAGGCGAAGAGAAAGTCGTAACGGGCCTGTGGTGTGCCGTGCAGCACGCTCTCCAGCAGACAAGGATAACGCTGCGGGTTGCCCCGGTGCAGGGCCAGGAAATCGGTCTCATAAGGCAGCGCGCGCAGCAAAGGGGCGACAGACATGGGCGTGGACCCTCGCTGGGGCGGGCACCGCCGGCCCCTCAGAAACGGCGGAAGACCACCGTGGCGTTGGTGCCGCCGAAACCGAAGGAGTTGGAGATGGCCACCTCGATGGACATGGGGCGCGCCTCGTGAGGCACGTAATCGAGGTCACATTCGGGATCGGGATGGTCGAGGTTGATGGTGGGCGGCGCCACCTGGTCGCGGATGGCGAGCACGGTGAAGATGGCCTCCACGCCTCCCGCGGCACCCAGCAGATGGCCGGTCATGGACTTGGTGGAGCTGACCGCCAGTTTGTAGGCATGGTCACCGAAGGCGGCCTTGATGGCACGGGTCTCGGCCACGTCTCCCGCCGGCGTCGAGGTGCCGTGGGCGTTGATATAGTCCACCGTCTCGGGCGCGAGGCCGGCATTGCGCAGGGCATTCTCCATGCAGCGGCGGGCTCCCTCGCCGTCGGGCGGCGGCGCCGTCATGTGGAAAGCATCCCCGCTCAAGCCATAGCCCACCAGTTCGGCATAGATGCGGGCACCGCGGCGGCGCGCGAATTCCAGCTCTTCGAGTACCAGCACGCCCGCCCCGTCGCTGAGCACGAAACCATCGCGATCGCGATCCCAGGGGCGGCTGGCCGCTTGCGGATCGTCGTTGCGCGTGGACAGGGCGCGGGCCGAACAGAATCCGCCCAGACCCGTGGGGCTGGTGGCCATTTCCGCACCACCGGCCACCATCACGTCGGCATCACCGTATTCGATGAGGCGTGCCGCCTCGCCGATGCTGTGGGTGGCCGAGGAACAGGCCGTCACGAGGGCGATATTGGGCCCTTTCATGCCATAGAGGATGGAGAGATTGCCCGCCAGCATGTTGATGATGTTGCTGGGGATGAAGAAGGGCGAGATCTTGCGCGGCCCGCCCTTGAGGAAATTCTCGTAGCCTTTTTCGATGCCGGCCAGCCCCCCGATTCCCGAACCCAGTGCCACACCGATGCGATCGGCGTTGTCCTCCGTGACTTCCAGGCCGGCATCCTGGATGGCCTGCATGCCCGCGGCGATCCCGTAATGGATGAAGACATCCATCTTGCGGGCCTCCTTGGCCGGCAGATACTGGGTGACGTCGAAATTCTTCACCGAGCCGCCGAAGCGGGTGGAAAAGGCCGACACGTCGAAGTGGGTGATGGGCCCGATACCGCTCTTGCCGGCCAGGATGTTCTCCCAGGACTCGGCCACGTTCAGCCCCACCGGGCTGACCATGCCCAGCCCCGTGACCACCACCCGGCGCCGCTCAGCCATGGCATGCTCCCCAGTGTGTTCCAGAACACGGCGGCGTGCCTTCAGGCCGATGGCATATCACGGATGAAGGCATGGACGGAGAGACATGGTCGCCAGCCGGGTGACACGGATGGCCCGGATCGTCCCCGATGCATACTGGGTTCATTCCAGATTCATCCCAAGACTCGTTCAGAATTCGTTCCAGATCGGATCCAGATGCGGTCGCGGACGGGCTTGTGGCCGGAGAGATCAATTGGAGGATTGATGGGCCTTGATGAAATCGATGGCTTGCTGGACCGTGGTGATCTTCTCCGCTTCTTCGTCGGGAATCTCGCACTCGAATTCTTCCTCCAGCGCCATCACCAGTTCCACGGTGTCCAAGGAGTCGGCACCGAGATCGTCGACGAAAGAGGCCTCGTTGGTCACTTCCTCTTCCTTCACGCCCAGCTGCTCGACCACGATTTTCTTGACGCGTTCTTCGATCGTGCTCATCTGTGTGTAGTCCTCCCTCAAAAGAGTTTCGCGGCCGCCAGGGACCGCGAGGCGCTATTTTATTGGAAAGCTTGCAGAGATGCCAGAAAAATCACCCGATCGGGACAATCTTGCCTATCTCGCTGTTTTACAAACAATAACAGATCTCAGGGCATGTACATCCCGCCGTTGACGTGCAGGGTCTCGCCCGTGACGTAGGCGGCCTGGGGTGAGGCCAGGTACAGCACCGCCGCCGCTACTTCCTCCGCCTTGCCCAGGCGCGCACAGGGTATCTGTTCGAGCAGGGCCTCGCGCTGCGCCTCGTCCAGGGCGCGGGTCATGTCGGTGTCGATGAATCCGGGCGCCACGGTGTTGACGGTGATGCCGCGGCTGGCCACTTCCCTGGCCAGGGACTTGCTGAAGCCGATGACGCCGGCCTTGGCCGCGGCGTAATTGGTCTGCCCCGGATTGCCCGTGAGCCCCACCACCGAGGCGATGTTGATGATGCGGCCCTTGCGCGCCTTCATCATGGCGCGCAGGCAGATGCGCGACAGGCGATACACGGAGGTGAGATTGGTGTCGATGATGGCCTGCCAGTCCTCCGGCTTCATGCGCATGAGCAGATTGTCCCGGGTGATGCCGGCGTTGTTCACCAGAATGGTGGGGGCACCGTAACGTTGTTCGATGGCGGCATGGGCCTGTTCCACGGAGGACGAGTCCGTCACGTCCAGCACCAGACCGCAACCTTCGATGCCCTGTTCGCGCAGATAGGCCTCGATGGCCTCTGCGCCCCGTTCCGAAGTGGCGGTCCCGGCCACCACCGCACCCGCCCGACCCAGTGCGATGGCGATGGCCTTGCCGATACCGCGCGAAGCGCCCGTCACCCAGGCGATTTCACCTTGTAATTGCATGTCGCACCCTTCTCTTCTCGTGATCTATATGGATGTTGCCGCATCCCGGAAACGACCCGGCCTCACGGCGCGGCCAGCGCCGCCTCCAGTGTGGCCTGGTCGTAGACCGGCAGTACTTCCATGCTGCGCTCGATACGCCGGTTGAGCCCCGCCAGCACCTTGCCGGGGCCGCACTCCACCACCCGGGTCACGCCGCGGGCCGCCATGGCACGGATGGTCTCCACCCAACGCACCGGGCTGTAGAGCTGGCGCACCAGTGCCTCGCGGATGCGTTGGGGATCTTCCTCCACGGCCACGTCCACGTTGTTGAGCACCGGGATCTCGGGCGCGCGGATCTCCGCCTCGGCGAGCAGCGCCGCCATGCGCTCGGCGGCGGGCTGCATGAGCCGGCAATGGGAAGGCACGCTCACCGGCAGGCGCACCACCCGTTTGGCTCCGGCCGCCTTGGCCGCTGCCATGAGGCGCTCCACGGCCGTGTGGTGTCCGGCCACCACCACCTGCCCCGGGGCATTGAAGTTCACGGCCTCCAGCACCTCACCGCCGGCCTCCCGCCGGCACAGCTCGCGCACCGTTTCGTCGTCCAGCCCCAGGACCGCCGCCATGGCGCCGCTGCCTTCGGGCACCGCCTCCTGCATGAAACGCCCGCGCTCCGCCACCAGGCGCACGGCGGTGGCGAAATCCAGGGCGCCGGCACACACCAGGGCCGTATATTCCCCCAGGCTGTGCCCCGCCATCACGCCGGGCACGGCGCCGCCGCACTGGCGCCACACCCGCCATACGGCCACCCCCGCGGCGAGCATGGCCGGCTGGGTGTGATCGGTACGGTTGAGTTCCTCCTCCGGTCCCTGCTGGACCAACTGCCAGAGATCGTAGGCCAGCACCTCGCCGGCGGCGGCGAAGGTCTCCTCCACCACCGGATGATGCCGGGCCAGTTCGGACAGCATGCCTACACTCTGGGATCCCTGTCCGGGAAAGACCAAGGCCAGGGAGGTGTCGTCTTTGTAGTTCGTCATGTCGTTCTGGTTGCTTATTCTTCGTTCGAACGCATTGGCTACGCCGGTGAAAGCCCAGCGGCGCGGGCCGCTAGAACTTTAGCAGAACCGCGCCCCAGGTGAAGCCGCCGCCGAAGGCCTCCAGGAGCAGGGTGTCGCCGCGCTGGATGCGCCCGTCGCGCACCGCCACGTCCAGGGCCAGGGGTATGGAGGCCGCGGAGGTGTTGCCATGCTCGCCCACGGTCACCACCACCCGTTCCATGGGCAGTTTCAGCTTGCGCGCGGTGGCGGTGATGATGCGGATATTGGCCTGGTGCGGCACCAGCCAGTCGATCTCGGACTTGTCGAGGTGGTTGGCGGCGAGCGCCTCGTCCACGATCTGCTCCAGGGTGTTGACGGCCACCTTGAAGACTTCGCGGCCCTGCATGTGGATATAGGCCTGCCCGGCCTGGACCTTGTCGTAGCCCTGAGAAATGCCCTCGGGCACCATGAGCAGTTCCTGGTAACGCCCGTCGGCGTGCAGATGGCTGGAGAGGATGCCGGGTGCGTCCGAGGCCTCCAGCACCACGGCCCCCGCACCGTCGCCGAACAGCACACAGGTGCTGCGATCCGTCCAGTCGATGATGCGCGACAGGGTATCGGCCCCGACGATGAGCACGCGGCGGGCCTGGCCCGTGCGCACGAACTGATCGGCCACGCTCAAGGCATATACGAAACCGGAACAGACGGCCTGGATGTCGAAGGCGGGGCAACCGTGGATGTCGAGCCGCTGCTGGAGCAGGCAGGCGGCGCTGGGAAAGACCTTGTCCGGGGTGGTGGTGGCGACGATGATCAGATCGATGCCGCGCGGTTCGATGCCGGCCGCCTCCAGGGCGCGGCGGGCGGCATGTTCGGCCAGATCGCAGGTGGTCTCCCCCGGCGCGGCGATGTGCCGCTTGCGGATCCCGGTCCTCTCGGTGATCCAGGCGTCGGAGGTGTCCACCATCTTCTCCAGATCGGCATTGGTCAGCACCTTTTCCGGGAGATAGCTGCCCGTGCCGGCGATGCGGGAATAGCTCATCCCACCGCCCTTTCCAGGAGCAGGGATTCGAGCTGGCTGCGGATGCGCTGGGGCACGTCCTGTTCCACTTCCTTCACGGCCTCGCGAATGGCGTGGGCGAAGGACAGGCGGTCGGCGCTGCCATGACTCTTGATGACGATACCCTGCAGGCCGATGAAACTGGCCCCGTTGTAGCGGCGCGGATCGATGCGATCGCGCAGCGCGCGCAATGCAGGTCGGGCCAGCAAGCCGGCCAGGCGGGTGAAGGGCGTGCGGCTGAACTCCTCCTTCATGAAGGCGGTGATCATGCGGGCCACGCCCTCGCTGGTCTTCAGCGCCACGTTGCCGACGAAACCGTCGCACACCACCACGTCGGCCCTGCCCTTGTAGATGTCGTCGCCCTCGACGAAGCCGATGTAATGGATGTCGCTCTCACTCAACAGGCGCGCGGCCTCCTTGACCCGTTCGTTGCCCTTGATCTCTTCCTCACCGATGTTGAGCAGACCCACCCGGGGGCGTTCCAGGTTGTCCACGGCGCTGGTGAGCACGGAGCCCATCACGGCGAACTGGAACAGATGCTCGGCGCAGGAATCCACGTTGGCCCCCAGATCCAGCATGTGGGTGTGACCGCGCATGGTGGGCAGGGTGGTGATGATGGCGGGTCGCTCGACACCGGGCAGGGTCTTGAGCACGAAACGGGCCATGGCCATGAGGGCGCCGGTGTTGCCGGCGCTCACGCAGGCCGAGGCCTCGCCGGCCTTCACCAGATCGATGGCCACGCGCATGGAGGAATCCTTCTTGGTGCGCAGGGCCTGGGACGGCAGTTCGTCCATGGCCACTTGCTGGCTGGCATGGCGGATGTGCAGGCGCTCGCCCGCACGCCCGCCGTGTCGCGCCAGCTCCTGCTGCAGGACCTGCTCGTCCCCCACCAGAATCAGCCGCAACTGCGGCGCTTCGGCGAGTGCGGCCAGGGCGGCGGGAACGGTGACGGGAGGGCCGTGGTCGCCCCCCATGGCGTCCAGGGCGATGGTCAGGGCCAAGACTTACTCGCCTTCGGTCTTGATGACCTTGCGTCCCCTGTAATACCCATCGGGGGTGATGTGATGGCGCCGGTGGGTCTCGCCGCTGGTGCCGTCCACGGACAGGGTGGGTGCGCGCAACGCATCGTGGGCGCGGCGCATGCCGCGGCGGGAGGTGGATTTCTTTCTCTGTTGTACAGCCATGATCTCGGACTCCTGTGTGAATGTTCGATCGCGCGGGGCTCGATGCCTTATTCAAATTCTGGTCTTGAGCAGTTCTGCCAGCCCGACGAACGGCCGCCTTCCTTCCCGCGCGCCCTCTTCCGGCCGCAAGCGCCGCAGCACCTCGGTGGCACGGCACTCGCTCGGGTCGTGCAGCGCCACCAGCGGGAGGGCCAACAGCAATTCGTCCTCCACCACGGTCTTGAGGCTCACAGATTCGCTCTCGTCCAGCAGCAACGGCTCATAGGCCCCGGGCAGGCGTTCGGCCTCCGCGGCGGCGCCTATGATACCCAGCGATACCGCAATATCAACCGGAAATAACATGGCTTCCAGGCATCGCTGGCAGGTCAGCTCCAGGGTGGTGGTCACCCGGCCGCGGATGTAGCGCACGTTCTGGGCATCGCACCCGAAGTGCAGCCACACCTGTACCTGCTCCCCGGCGCGGGCCAGGCTGGGCGCCAGTCGGTCCATCCCCTGGAGGGCCAACTCCCCCTCCATACGCGTTCCGGTACGGGCCAGTTCCAGCGGGCGGACGCGATCGGGCAAGGCATTTGACATAACCTTCCACTATAGGCATTGTAGCGCTGACTGTCAAAAACCCTGCAAACGATGTCCCTTATGGCTCCACCGGAACTCGTCCTCGCCTCCGGCTCGCCCTACCGGAAGGCCCTGCTGCAGCGCCTGGAACTCCCCTTTTCCGTGCAGGTCCCAGCGGTGCAGGAATGCCGCCTGGCGGGAGAGTCGCCCGCAGCCATGGCCCTGCGCCTGGCCGAGGAAAAGGCCCGCGCCGTGGCGGCCACCCGCAGCCAGGGCCTGATCGTCGCCTCGGACCAAGTGGCCGCACTGGACCAGGAAGTCCTGGACAAGCCCGGCGACTTCGAGCGGGCGCGGGCCCAGCTCCTGCGGGCCGCGGGTCGCAAGCTGTGCTTTCACACCGCGCTGTGCCTGCTCGAGGCCGGCAGCGGGCGCCGCCATCTGGATCTGGTGCCCTTCGAGGTCACGTTCCGGGAATTGAGTGTGATGGAAATCGAGCACTATCTGCGCCGCGAGCGCCCCTACGACTGCGCCGGGGCCTTCAAGTCCGAAGGCCTGGGCATCGCCCTGGTGGCCCGCATGCACGGCAACGATCCCACCGCCCTCATCGGCCTGCCGCTGATCCGGCTGTGCGAGATGCTGCGGGAGGAAGGAGTGAACGTTCTACTGCACCACCGGCCAGAGTGAACGCAACGCCTGCGCCAATCCCCCGCCCAGGCGTTCCGCCAGGCGTTCCAGATAGGGCCGGCGGTGGGTGTAGTCCACGATCTTCTCGGCGCCGATGATCTCGCGCGCCACGTAACCGCTGCTGCCCAGACCGTCCACCAGCCCCAATTCCAGGGCCTGCTCCCCCGTCCAGATGAGGCCGCTGAACAGCTCGGGATCGTCTCCCAGGCGCTCTCCCCGCCCGGCCTTGACCTTGGCGATGAACTGCTGGTGGATATCCTCCAGCATGCGCTGGATGTGCTGGAGTTCTTCTTCCTTGACGGGCGAGAAGGGATCCAGGAATCCCTTGTGCTCTCCCGCCGTGAAGAGCCGGCGTTCCACGCCCAGCTTCTTCATGGCCTCGACGAAACCGAAACTGTTCATGACCACGCCGATGGAGCCCACCAGGCTGGCCTTGTCGGCGTAGATCTCGTCCGCGGCCGCGGCGATGTAATAACCGCCGGAGGCGCAGATGTCGGTGACCACGGCATAGAGTTTCTTGTTCGGATATTTGCTCCGCAGGCGCTTGATCTCGTCATAGACGTATCCTGCCTGCACCGGACTGCCGCCGGGACTGTTGATGCGCAGGATGATGCCCGCGGCATGGGTGTTCTCGAAGGCCTTGCGCAGGCCACTGACGATGGTGTCGGCATTGGCCTCCTCGTCGTCGGCGATGACGCCGCGCACCTCCACCAGCGCGGTATGCTTGCCGGTAGGCAGGCCATCGGCCCCCCACTCTCCTGGCAGGTAGGCCACGAACAGGGCCACCAGGTAGAGCAACAGGGCCAGCTTGAAGAAGATGCTCCAGCGCCGCGCGCGGCGCTGTTCGCGCAGGGTCTCGAACAGCAGGCGCTCCAATACTTCTCGTTCCCAGGCGCTTCCCTTACCCGTGCCGCTTCCGTCTCGAGTCACGGCGGTCTGCTCCGCGGGTGATTCCTCCCCGCGCCTGCCTCCCCCCAGCCATGGATCTTCTTTGTCTTCGGCCATCGCTCACTCCTGACTGAACAGCTTGCGCGTGTGTCCGCGAGCCCTCATTCTACGCCCTGCCCCGGGCCTTGGCCACGGCTGTCGTCTTGCCCCTCCAGCCAGGGCGGCAGCGCCTCGATCCGGTCCAGGCATACCAGGGGGGCGTGGCGCAACAAGCGCTCGCGCCCATGCACGCCATAACTCACGCCGATCCGGGGCACGCCGGCATTGCGCGCCATCAACAGATCGTATTCGGTGTCGCCGATCATGAGCGTCCGCTCGGGCGGCGTGTCCAGATCGGTCATGATCTCCTGCAACATCTGCGGGTGCGGTTTGGAGAAGCATTCGTCGGCACAGCGGGTGACGGCGAACAAATGCGCGCACCCCGTCTCTTCCAGGGAACGCGCAAGCCCCCGCCGGCTCTTGCCCGTGGCCACCGCCAGCAGATAACCGGCCGCGGCGAGCCGCTCCAGGGTCCGGCGGGCACCGGGAAACAAAGGCGTGGGCGCGCCGGAGCGGGCCAGATAGTGGTGGCGGTAGCGTTCCACGAACCGCCGGCGCAAAGACTCGCCGGCCCGGGGCAGCAGGCGGGCCACCGCTTCCGCGAGTCCCAGGCCGATGACATCGCGCAGTTGATCCCTGGGCAAGGGCGTCAGATCCAGATCCTGAAAGGCCGCTTCCATACAAGCCACGATGCGCCCTTCCGAATCCACCAGGGTGCCGTCCCAGTCGAAGACCAGGAGTTGAAAACCCTTGCCGCGCACCGCTGTTGTCATGGCCTCCTCACGCGCATGCAGCCCAGCAGGCCAGAACTAGCAGGCCAGGACGTCCAGCACCCCTTGCAAGACCTCATCCAGGGGTGCTTCGACGGCGAGTCTGTCGCCGCTGGCGGGATGGCGGAAGACCAAGCGCGCAGCGTGCAGGAACAGGCGTTTCAGGCCCAGCCGTTTCAGGCGCCGGTTGAAATCAGGGTCTCCGTATTTGGCATCTCCGGCCACGGGATGTCCCAGAGCGGCGGCATGCACGCGGATCTGGTGCATGCGCCCGGTGTGGAGGATCACTTCCATCAGACTGGCTTCCAGCCCGTCACGGGTGCGGTACAACCGCTTGGGCAGGAAGCGGCTCACGGCCCGGCGCCCTTGGGACGACACGCTCACCAGTCGCTCGCCACCGGCGAGGCGGTTCTTGACGAGCGGCAACTCCACCAGCCGCTCGCCCGACGTCCAGGCGCCCTGCAACAGGGCGAGATAACGTTTTTCCATGCCCCCTGCGTGCAGGTCCTGCTGCAACTGCTCCTGCAAGGCCCGCAGGGTCCGCCGGTCCTTGGCCAGCAACAGGCAACCCGAGGTCTCCCGGTCGAGCCGGTGCACCAGTTCCAGGCGCGGGATGTCGGGCCGCCAGAGCCGCAAGGCCTCGATCAGACCCAGACGGATGGTGCTGCCACCGTGTACCGCCAGGCCACCGGGTTTGTTCAACACCAGTAACCAATCGTCTTCGTACAGGACAGAGGCTTCCAGCAGTGCGCGCATGGCAGCACTCAGGGAGGAGGGCTGAGTGCGTTCGGGTGCCAGGCGCACGGGCGGGATCCGCACCACATCTCCCTTGCGCAGGCGGTAGACCGGCTTGATGCGTCCTTTGTTCACCCGGACTTCGCCCCGGCGCAGGAGCCGATAGACGTGGCTCCTGGGCACGCCCTTGAGGGTGGCCAGCAGAAAGTTGTCGATTCTTTGACCTTCCTGCTCATTGCCGATCTCCACCAGGCGCACGGACCGTTGCACGGGCGCGGGATGGGCCCCGTTTCGGCTGCTGTTCATTTTCTTTAGCAAAATAATAGGGTTAGCCGGATTGATGCAGTACGGAAAGACTGCTATAGTATGCCGCGTAATAATGTATGAACATCAGGTCCACAAATAATACAGACTTGCATGTAAATTGCATCTTACCCACCGAGCGCGGGAATCATCGCCGATACACCGGCAAAGGATACACCATCCTGGGCGTACACATTCCGACGCCCCCACCGTGTGAGCGAATCCCGAACGACTCGCGGATACATGCAGGTGCGGCGGATCCGCCCCGACAGGTGGGTCTGCTTTAGAGATCTGCTCGAACATCGTGGACTATCACACTGATCGACATGCATTATTATTCCACCGCCTTTGCACAGGCCTGCACCGGAAGGCGGATGGACGACGGGTTTGTTTTCCCGCCCGAGAGCCGGGCGGGACGAGAAGATCACGACCACCGGTCAGCCAGCCGGAGTGAGGAGAATGTGCGTTGAAGACCTGGCCGCGGTGCTGCACGCCGCGGTGGCCATCATGGGTTCTTCCGCGGCGGAGACAGCCCGCTGTACCGCCCCGTTCGATGGGCATTCGCCGTTCGTGGCCGGCGCCGGGCGACTACAAGGATTCGACCAACATGAAAAGAATGCTGATCAACGCGACTCAGCCGGAAGAGTTGCGCGTGGCTTTGGTGGATGGCCAATATCTCTACGATCTGGATATCGAACTCCCTTCCAGAGAGCAGAAGAAAGCCAATATCTACAAGGGTAGAATCACCCGCATCGAGCCCAGCCTGGAGGCCGCCTTCGTGGACTATGGCGCCGAGCGCCATGGTTTCCTGCCCCTCAAGGAGGTGGCGCCAGGGCTGTTTCTGAAACAGCCGGAGAAGGGACAGCGCCCCGACATCAAGGAGGTCCTCAAGGAAGGCCAGGAGCTGGTGGTGCAGATCGCCAAGGAGGAGCGCGGCACCAAGGGCGCGGCCTTGACCACCTTCATCAGCCTGGCCGGGCGCTATCTGGTCCTGATGCCCAACAATCCCCGCGCGGGCGGCATCTCCCGGCGCATCGAAGGCGACGAGCGCAGCGAGCTGCGCGAGGCCCTGAGCCAGCTCGACATCCCCGAAGGCATGGGGATCATCATCCGCACGGCCGGTGTGGGCAAGAGCGCGGAAGAACTGCAGTGGGACCTGGACTACCTGGTCCGGCTCTGGCGCGCCATCGAAAAGGCCTCACAGGAAAAACCCGCGCCGTTCCTCATCTACCAGGAGAGCAATATCATCATCCGCGCCATCCGGGACTATCTGGGCCCGGAAATCGGGGAAATCCTCATCGACGACGAGGAGACCTACGAGCAGGCCCGGGAATTCATGCAGCAGGTCATGCCCCACAACCTGTCCAAGGTCAAACTCTACCAGGACGACATCCCCCTCTTCACCCGCTACCAGATCGAGAGCCAGATCGAGGCGGCCTTCCAGCACGAACTCACCCTGCCTTCGGGAGGGTCCATCGTCATCGATCACACGGAGGCCCTCATCTCCATCGACATCAACTCCAGCCGCGCCACCAAGGGCGAGGACATCGAGGCCACGGCCCTCAACACCAATCTGGAGGCGGCCGACGAAATCGCCCGCCAACTGCGCCTGCGCGACCTGGGCGGCCTGATCGTCATCGACTTCATCGACATGACGCCCACACGCAACCAGCGGGAAGTGGAAAACCGCCTGCGCGAAGCGGTCAAACGCGACCGCGCCCGCATCCAGATGGGGCGGATCTCCCGCTTCGGACTGCTGGAGATGTCCCGCCAGCGCCTGCGCCCGTCCCTGGGTGAGTCCAGCTACGAGACCTGTCCCCGCTGCAGCGGCCTCGGCGCCATCCGCAACGTGGAATCCCTGGCGCTGTCCATTCTGCGCATCATCGAAGAAGAGGCCATGAAAGAGAACACGGCCCGCATCGTCTGCCAGCTCCCGGTGAACGTGGCCACCTATCTGCTCAACGAAAAGCGCGAGACCATCAGCCGCATCGAAAAACGCCAGGGGGTGCGGCTCCTGCTCATCGCCAACACGGCGCTGGAGACCCCGGCTTACGAAATCAAGCGCATCCGCACGGACGAACTGCCGGCAGAAGAACGCGCCAGTTACGAACTGGCCAAGGAGATCCAGAAATCCGAGGAATACCCCCTGCCCGCGCCCAAGGCCCCGGCAGAGACACCGGCGGTGAAAGGCGTGAAACCAGCCACGCCCATGCCGGTGCGTAATCCGGAACCAGAAAGGATTCCGGCGGCCGCCCAGGAACGCGTGCACGGGAAGAACTCAGAGGCACAGAAGGAGAAGGGCAAGGAAGGCGGATTCATCAAACAGCTCTTCACCTCCCTGTTTGGTGCAGGCAACAAGGAAGAGGCCCCCGCACAACCGGCGCTGGAGGCACCCGCTTCGGACCAGTCCCAGCGCAGCGGTACACGCGGACGCCGAGGTGGCCGCGGCCGCGGCGCTGCCCAATCACAAGCCACAGGGACGCGCAGCAGGCGGCGCCGTGGGGGCTCGCGACGCGGCGGTGCGCAGCGGAATCAGGCGGCGCGGCGAACCGCGGGCGAACCGGCGGCAGAAAACGGAACGAGCACGGCCACCACACCCTCGACAAGCGAGGCCACGGCCACCCCCTCGACGGCGGCCCTGCCACCCGCGCCGGCAGAAACCGCCGCACTACCCCCATCCGAAACACAGGCCACACCTGCCGTTGTCGAAACGCCATCCACAGCACCCGCAACTGAAGTCGGGACATCGCAGGAGCCTGTGCAAACCCCTTCCTCGAGCGCCAAGGGCGGCAACGGCGGCAGATCCGGCGGGCGCCGCCGCCGTGGCGGTCGCGGCCGCTCCAGTCGCGCTCAGCAATCCAGGCAAGCTACAGCAACTCAGACTGAAACCCTGCCTGAAACTTCACAGGCGGCAGAACCGTCCCCAGCGCCATCGGAAGCGGGCAATGCAGCGCCCAAACCCGCTGCAGAACCGGCGGCTGGAGGAAACACCGGGACCCAAGCCCCGCAGACATCCGGAAAAGACGACAAGGTGATTCCCATTCCGCCGGCGGCAGTCAGCGACCTGCCCAAACCGGACTTTGCACCTTCACCCGTGCACAGCGCCATCGCCAAGACCGTGGCGGAAGACAAACAGGAAATCCCCACGGCACAAAACCCTGCGGAGCAAAAGAGCAACGACTGAGAAGATTGCCCTACTGCCTCTGCAGGTAATGGGGCACTGTCATAGACGCCAGAGACAGGCTGATTGATAATTTTATTGACAATCAGCTATTGTTCTGCGGTAATGTAGGCATCGGTAAAGCACCGGTAACCGCTGTGGCCTACATCCCCCGAAACGCAGAGTCCAGGCTTCAACACTTCGCCGGCGGCTATCCAGTGGTCGCAGTCACCGGGCCCCGCCAGTCGGGGAAATCCACTCTCGTGCGGCATGTCTTTCCCGAGCATCGTTATGTATCACTCGAAGATCTCGATCATAGGGAATTCGCCGAAACCGACCCTCGCGGCTTTTTGAACCAGTTCAGCGACGGCGCCATTCTGGATGAGGTGCAACATTGCCCCGCCCTGTTTTCCTATCTTCAAACCCGCGTCGATGAAAGACAACGACCCGGCGAATTTATCCTCACAGGATCCCAGCAGTTTGGTCTGTTAGGCGGTATCACACAGAGCCTGGCAGGCAGGGTTGCATTAGTGACGCTGCTACCCATGACCTACGATGAGTTGCAGCGTGCAGGAAAAGTTGGCCGAAACCTGGACAAGACGCTCTTCGATGGCGCCTACCCCCCCATCTACGATCGCGGGCTCGAACCACATTCCTGGTACGGAAACTATGTACGGACTTACCTGGAACGAGACGTCCGCCAACTGATCAATGTACGGGATTTGAGCACCTTTCAACGCTTCCTGAAATTGTGTGCAGGCCGAAGCGGGCAACTCCTCAACCTTTCCTCGCTGGCCAATGACTGTGGCATTACGCATAACACGGCCAAGGCCTGGATCTCCGTATTGGAAGCCAGTTATATCGTGCACCTGTTGCCACCGCATCACCAGAATTTCAACAAGCGCCTGGTCAAGACACCCAAACTCTATTTTCTGGATACCGGCCTGGCATGCTGGCTGCTCGGCATCCAAAACAGCGAGCAGCTGTCCACCCATGTTCAGCGGGGTGCCTTATTCGAAACCTGGGTCATCGGTGAATTGCTCAAAGCCCGATATAATGCAGGTGAAACCTCGAACCTTTACTTCTGGCGTGATCGTTCGGGACACGAGGTAGATCTGCTGATCGACCATGGAACCCATCTGTCACCGCTGGAAATCAAGTCCGGGCAGACTATCAACGAGGATTACTTCAAGAGTCTGGAATTCTGGCGAAAACTGGCAGGAGAAGCCGCTGGAAAGGCATGGTTGATCTACGGCGGTGACAGCCGGCAATCTCGTACCGATGTCACGATTCTGCCCTGGTTTGAAATCGATGCTGAGAAGATTGTTAGATGATTACAAAAAAATCAGACGCATATCTCCTCATGGTATTTGGTTGCTGGCGGGGGATAAGGAATATTTCATGCCTTATGAGAACTTCCCGTGGTTCAAAAATGCATAGCCTGCGCCCCTCTGGGGCGCCGGGTGCAGCAGGTTTCACTGATCTGCATGCAAGCCTCTGGGAGAGGGCCGGGGTGAGGGAATGAAATCAAGATTGCTCCATCTAAATTCGATCCCCTTCACCCTAACCCACTCCCTGAGAGAGACGGACAAGGAGAGACTATCGAAGAAGCAAGGGAAAGCCTCAAGGCAGCAATTGAGTGGACTGAAAATTTGAACGCTGAATAAAGGGCCTAACTCGAATCCCGAGCAAAACAAAACCGCTGCAAATATTCCTGAAACGGCCCTTTCAAATCCGGGTGCTTCAAGGCAAATTCCACCGTAGCCTTGAGAAAACCCAACTTGCTGCCGCAGTCGTAACGCACCCCCTCGAAACGATAGGCCAGAATGCGCTCCCTCTCCAGAAGACCGGCAATGGCATCGGTCAACTGGATCTCACCACCCGCACCGGTTCCCACCCGCTCCAGAAAATCGAAAATACCGGGAGTCAAAATATAGCGCCCGACCACGGCCAATGTGGACGGTGCCTCCTCTGGAGCAGGTTTTTCGACGATTCCCTTGACCCGTGAAATCTTGTCGTCGATAGGCTCGGGACTGACGATGCCATAGCTGCGGGTCTCCGCGCGCTCCACCTCCTCCACGCCCAGGAGACTGCATCCCTCCGTGGCAAACAACTCCACCATCTGTTTCAGGCAACCCCGTTCACCGTCATCGACCAGGTCATCGGCCAGGATCACGGCAAAGGGCTCGTTTCCCACCACGGGGCGAGCGCACAATACGGCATGCCCCAGCCCCAAGGCCTGGGGCTGGCGGACATAGATATAAGAAATCCCCTTTGGGACAACGGCCTTGACGATCTCCAGCAGGTCGTGCTTTCCCTGTTTCTTGAGCTGGCTCTCCAACTCGTAATTGCGGTCGAAATGATTCTCGATGGCCCGCTTGCTCCCACTGGTCACGAACACCAACTCCGTGATCCCAGCGGCCATGGCCTCCTCCACGGCATACTGGATCAGAGGCTTGTCCACGATGGGCAGCATCTCCTTGGGAGTGGCCTTGGT
>WFNO01000104.1 GCA_015488555.1 Gammaproteobacteria bacterium | reverse complement strand
TCGAGAATTTTTCTCATTATTCTGCTGTAATCTGTTAATCTATCATATATTTCTTTCGCTATTCGCTCTTGATAGATGTGCACTGTGCGGTTCCGGTCGTCTGCCATTATCAATACCTTCTTGGTCTCCTCAGGCGTGAGCAGTCCGACCTCTCCCATGCTGCGCAAGCAGCCTTTGGGTGAAGCGCAGTCGATCCCTTCCACGGCTCTCAAGTACAACTGGCAAAGTTTCCAGCAAACTTCGAACGTGTATTCAAAACGCTGAATCGCGCCATCGCGTTCCAATGCCGTCGGGTTTTCCGTTCGCAAGGCCTCGGTGAGTGTGGCATGGGCTTGCTTGGCTATGGCGAGGCGTGGCTTCAGCCTTTCCATAGGATCCCCTCACGGCGTACTCGATCCCTGAAGCGCTGGTCGGTCGTGGCCAGGTCCACGACGTCGGCAGTATAGGGAATGTGGCTCTCTGCCAGTGCTTCCCGGATCTCGGCCAGGAGTGCGGGATCGAGCGGGCCAGCGCCTCCTTCCAGCGCAATGTCTATGTCAGAAAATTGACGATGATTTCCTTTGGCACGGGAGCCATGCAAGTAGACCTTGATGTCTCGGTCTCCGATGAGGCGGGTCACGATACGGCGCGCCTCGTTCAAGGCCCATTCGTCGATGGTTTCATGAGGCCTTGTTACCATGCGATCAGGTTATGGTTGCTTTGCGGCGGCATCGGTGAAGGCGGCCTGAAGAAGACTGTTGGTGAGGGCATTTCCACTTCTCTGTCAGTTTGTCATGCTGCAATACCTTCTACTACCAAATGATTAACATCTGTCCGCTTACTGGCATGTTCAAACGTAATAGCACATACATTTCCCTCTGCATCCAGGTCGAGAATTGTATTCTCATCCAAATCTTTGGACTCCACAATGTCACTATCACGAAACTCTATATATAGAGTATCTGTGTCAGAGAAATATTTTACTTTCATGATGATTTATATCCTCTATCAAAGAACGCATTATGTATGGTTTCTTCGTCGGGAAGTCAAATAACGCGTAGATATTTCCCTCCTGCTTCTTCAATCCTCGCCCACCGCCTGTTCCTGCCATCGGCCTGTATATGTTCACGTTCAGGGTTCTCCTATTACGTACTCGATCCATTCATCCTTGATACCAGCCCGGTCTGGCCTGGTTCTCAGAGATTCGAAATATTTCGTGGTCTTGACCATGCATTTTTCCTGTACAGCGTAATGAAAGGTCAGACTGACCATTGCATAAGTTCCCTCTTCCTCAGGGAAAGGTTCGAGAATCCTCGCTCAGGTCAATCTCGAATCTTCCTTACCGCCGTTCTCCAGAAAAGGACGAGCAGAGACTGTCAGGATATCTCCTCTTCAATGGGTAAACAGGCTCACGAGGGTTTTTGCTTTTTCAACCATTCCAGCGCGCCTGGAGTGGTGCGCCAGAGGTCGAGCATGAATTCCCGATAGAGCCATGCCTGATCCCGGCCGCCTAGTGTGATGCCATGTGGATCGAGCTTGGGGCGTTTCGGCCGTTTGGCCGTGAGCATCGGGATAACATGGCGATTGCACCGGTGCCCTTGGAGAAGGGCCTTTTGGGCCATGGCCTTTTCTCCCCGCCGGTAATGGGCCAGGGCCGCGCCGAATGGGATCTCCACATGGATGTCGTCCTCAAAACGCCGGTACAGTTCCAGCATGGCGGCATCGTCGCCTCGTTCCAGGTATGCGCGTGACAATATACAGCGGATGCCATGATTGTCGTTCGGATTGAGCCGTAGCAGTTGTTCCATGCGGTGCAGGGCGCGCTCACGTTGTCCCTGTTCCTGCAACCAGAAGGCGTATTTCACCAGCAGGCGCAAGGCCGGCCGGTTCTCCAAAAATCCCCATTCCAGTCGTAGACCCTCGGGATGCTGCGCCTCGAGTTTGTCGAGAATGGCCGCGCCTCGTTCCAACAAGGGGCCATAGACACGGTCGGCGATTTCCCGCCAATTGCCATAGTCCCTGTCGATGCTCATGGCCAGGTCGTCCAGGATGTCCAGACTGTCGAAACATTCCGGATGTGCTTCCAGGAAACCCAGCCAGCCTTCTGCGGCCTTCGACCCCCAGGGATCGATTTCCTCTTCCATGGGAAAAGGTTGCACCGAGAACGGCTTGCCGAGGGGATAGTGCTCGTGCCAGCGCGCCTCCAGCTCTTGAAGCCTGCGAGGGGGTTCGATCATCCAGATGGCCGTTTCCTCTTCGTGCATGGACGCAAACAGATCTTCTTGAATCCCTGCGGCGTCGCTTTCCGGTTCTTCATCATCTGATTGCAGTTCGTCCAGCATGACGAGCGCATATTCCGGGATCGGGCGCTCGCACATGTTCTCCACCAGTTCGACCAGGCGGGCCGCGGAGTCATTGAGCAGTACGACCTGACCCATGGCCTGGTGAGGATCGCGGGCGAAACGGTCCAGTAGTTCGAGCACCTCCGGGGGCATCTCCGGAGTCTTCTCGAGGCGGCGGCGCCAGAAACGTGCTCGCTGCTTGGCCTCTTCTATACGGCCTTCATCGGTCAACAAGGTGACTTCCAGTATGGACAGCGACGGCGCGCCGGGCGTGGCGCGCTGGGCCTCGTGGAATGCCTTCCAGGCGGCAGGAAAATCGCCTTCGTCTGCCAGGATGGACGCCAGTCGTTCCCAGGCGCTCCCGCGAAGCGGCCTGGAAGCCTCTTGCGACACCCTCTCCAGCAGTTTCCGCTTGTATTCCTGGCGCCCACAGGCCTCATAGGCGTCGCACAGGACGTGCAAGGCATATTCGTAACGGGCATCGAGGCGATCCAGCGAATCCGTGAAAAGGGGCTCCAGCAATTCCACTGCCCGCTCGCCCTGTCCATCTTTCAGGTAGTGCTCACCCAATGTCGACAGCAAATCCGCCGGTATGGCCCGTACTGCATGGGCCTGCTCCAATTGCTCGGGGGTGAGGTGTTCGACGGCGATGGCCCAGATGTGCGCAGGTTTGATGTCGAGGAGCGGAGGCAGATCCGCACAGCAATGCTTGTATTTGCGCCCGCTGCCGCAGATACAGGGGTCGTTGCGTCCGGGCATGGGGAGCGGCTTGGGACGGAACCCGTTGCTGGGCAGCGGGGTGGCGTTCCACAAGATACGCGCAAGCGCCGCCGCCAGGGGCTTCTCCATGTCCGGATCGACAAGAGGAAGAGACGCCGACAATCGGCCGGGCTCTTGCGCCCAGGCCAGTACCTCATCGAAGTCTTCGCTTTCCAGGATCTTGGCAATGGTTGCGTCGGCGAAGGCCAGGTCAGGTTCCAGGTCGAGATCGGTAGTCATGGTATAGCAGTGCTTTTTGAGTTTGATACCCACCTATTGTAGGTGCTCGGGCGACCCATGTCAGTGTATATCGTGCGGACGCTGCCCCGTGCACCTGAAGATAGCGCGGTGGGCTGGTGCGGAGGCGAAGCGGGAACGGATGGGCTATAATGCCCGGAAAAATCACCGAAGCCCCATCTGCATGCCCATTCATCCCGAAGAAGCGCGCCGGGTCCTGGAACACGCCGATCTGCTGCACGATCGCGAGGCGGTAGAAGCGGCCCTGGCCAGGCTGGCGCAGGCCGTCACCGAACGGCTGGCGCAACGCAACCCCTTGATCCTGTGTGTCATGCAGGGCGGACTGGTCCCTACCGGCCTGTTGCTGCCGCGCCTGGATTTCCCCTTGCAGGTGGACTACATCCATGCCACCCGCTACCGGGGCGATACCCGGGGCGGAGAGTTGCGCTGGATCGCGCGGCCAGCCACACCCCTGCTGGATCGGGTGGTGCTGCTGGTGGACGACATCCATGACGAGGGGCTGACCCTGGAGGCCATCGCCCGGGAGTGCCGGGCCGCCGGTGCCGCCGAGGTCTACAGCGCCGTACTGGTCAACAAGGTCCACGACCGCAAACACGGCCTGCGCGCCGATTTCGCCGGCCTGGACGTGCCGGACCGCTATGTGTTCGGTTACGGCATGGATTACAAGGAGTATCTGCGCAACGTCCCCGGGATCTACGCCGTGAGGGAAACGGATGCCTGAGTCCATCGTCCTGGCCATCATCGGCGGCAGCGGCCTCACCGCCCTGGAAGGCCTGGAGATCATCGGAGAGGAAACGATCGAGACGCCGTACGGCCCGCCATCGGCGCCGCTGGTGCGAGGGCGACTGCACGGGCGGACCGTCCTCTTCCTGCCGCGCCATGGCCGCGGGCACACCATCCCCCCCCATCGCATCAACTACCGCGCCAACCTCTGGGCCCTGCGCGAGGCGGGTGCGCCGCGGATCTTCGCCGCCGCCGCCGTGGGCGGCATCACGCCGGAGGCCGCCCCCACCCGCCTGGTGATTCCTGACCAGGTCATCGACTACACCTGGGGGCGCCCGTCCACCTTTTTCGAGGAGGATCTGGACGAGGTGGTGCACGTGGATTTCACGCGGCCCTACGATCCCGAGCTGCGCCAGCATCTCATTGAAGCAGCGGCGGCGCTGTCTCTCGACGTGGTGCGGCACGGTACCTATGGCGCCACCCAGGGCCCGCGCCTGGAGAGTGCGGCCGAGATCGAGCGCCTGGCGCGGGACGGCTGCACCATCGTGGGCATGACGGGCATGCCGGAGGCGGCCCTGGCGCGCGAGCTGGCCCTGCCCTATGTCTGTTGCGCGGTGGTGGCCAATTGGGCGGCGGGACGCGGCGATTCCGAGGCCCCCATCACCATGGCGGAGATCGAGCAGAACCTGAGCCGGGGGCTGCGGAATCTACGCCGCCTACTGGCGGCCTGCATCGACCGCCTCTGAGGCCACCTCCTCCACTGGATAGGTGAAGGGCGTCACCAGGGCGAGCATGCCCAGGCGCGGGTGATCGAAATAGTGCAACTCGCCGCTGCGCAGGCGCCGGCGCTGTTGCATGCGAAAACGCACCGGCGCGGCCCGGGGAGCAGCGTCGCGGAAAATGCCGAACAAGCCGCCGCCACCCGTCTCCGGCGCCGCCCCCGTATCGTAGAGCAAATCCAAATAGAGATGGAGATAGCGGTTGGCGCTCACCGTGAGCAGGCCCTCCACGCTGGCGGGACGCCGCTCGGGAGATCCGCCGAAGAGTTCTCCCTGCTGGAGCGGCTCGAAGCCCGGCCCGCCGTGGTTCGCGCCGTCCTGCGGTCCGGCTTCCAGACCAGATCCCGCGGATATCGACTCCCCTCCCAGGACGCCCGCTTCGGCCTCCGCCTCCAGCGTGGTGGGCGGCAGCGCCAGTGACGGGTCCACCTCCATTGCCGCGTGCCCCACTGCCTGATTCGGATCCTGATTCGGACCCTGATTCGGACCCTGATTCGGACCCTGATTCGGATCTGGGCCCCGATCCTGTTCGGAAGGCGCCTGCCAGCGGATGTGCACGGCCGTGCCGGGCGTGTTCCGGGGAAAGGCAGGCTGGCGCCAGGCGATGTGCAACAGGGGGGTGAAGCGCTCCGAACGGGTCAGGCGATCGTGCTCTGCCTTCAGGCGCAGCTGCTGCGGGGGCAACAGCCGGTAAGGCACCACCAGGGTCTGCTCTGAAGCCTCCTGCGCGTTGGGCTCCCCTCCGCCAGCGCCGCTCGCAGCTTCCGCGAGGGCCGCGGCCGCTCGATCCTCGATCTGCGGCGCAATGCCGGCTTCTGCGACCGGCGGTGGAGCCAGCTCGATGGCCTGGCGGGTATCCGGCCGGCCCGGATCCTCCGGCCAGCGTTCGATACCCTCCTCGGCTTCGCCACCATCTCCACCTTCTTCGCCGGCATGCCGATCTGGGACCGGCTGCCCGGGCGGGGCCGGGTCGTCGATGGCGAACAGCAAGATCTCCACCTCGTACCAGCGGTCGGCCTCGGCTTCGGCCGCGAAGGCCGCACCGCCGGCCAGTACCATCAGCAATATGCAGATCGCCATGAAACAACGGGATATCATCGCGTTTGCCATGATACGGGCTCTTGACTCAGAATGACAGGGCATGTACCTCGACGAGTAGACGACATGGCCGTTCGTGAAGTCTTGAAAATGGGCAATCCCCTGCTGTTGCGGGTGGCCCGGCCGGTGACCGGCTTCGGCACCCCGGAGCTGGAACAACTGATCACCGATCTGTTCGACACCATGAAGGCCCAGGACGGCGCCGGCCTGGCGGCGCCCCAGATCGGGGTGTCCCTGCGGGTGGTGGTCTTCGGCGTGGAGGCCAATCCCCGCTATCCGGATGCGGAAACCGTCCCCACCACCGTGCTGGTCAATCCGATCATCGAGGTCCTGGACCGCACGTTGGAGGAAGACTGGGAGGGTTGTCTCAGCCTGCCCGGGCTGCGCGGCCTGGTGCCGCGCTACCGGCGCATCCGTTACCGCGCCTTCGATCCACAGGGCCGGCCCATCGAACGCGAGGCGGAAGGCTTCCACGCCCGGGTGGTGCAGCACGAATGCGACCACCTGGACGGTATCCTCTACCCCTTTCGCATGCGCGACCTGCGCCAGCTCGGTTTCGAGTCGGAGCTGGAACGGCAGGAACAACGAGAGGATGCGCCTGCGCCCCCCATACCCGAGGCCGTCACACCACCACGGTGATGTCCACGTCCCCTTCCTTGCGCAGCACGCGGATGCCCACGTCCTGCGGGTGGCGCCGCAGGCGCAGATCCACCACGGCATCGCCCAGGCGCAGGTTGCCGATGATCATCTCGTCGATGAAGGGCGGCAACTGGGGATAGACGAAACCGATGCGCCGCGCCGTGGGATCGAAGGACAGGCCCAGGCAGGCCTGGAGCAGGTAGAACACCGTGGTGCTGGCCCAGGCCTGCGGCGAACAGGCCACCGGATAGAGCGTGGGACCCTGGCCGCTGCGCCGCACGAAGCCACAGAACAATTCGGGCAAGCGGTGCAACTCCATGAAGATGCTGGCATCGAACATCCCCCCCAGGATCTTCAAGGCCTGGGCACGGAAGCCATAACGGGTCAGTCCCATGGCGATGAGGGCGTTGTCGTGGGGCCACACCGAGCCGTTGTGGTAAGACATGGGGTTGTAGCGCTGTTCCGTGGCCGCCACGGTGCGCACCCCCCAGCCCGAGAAGGAGGCCTCCGACAGCAGCGTGTCGGCCACCCGTGCCGCATAGTCCTCGCTGGCGATGCCGCTGAACAGGGCATGGCCGGCATTGGAGGTGCGCACCTGGCACGGCTGCTTGTCGCCGTCCAGTGCGATGGCATAGGTGCCCAGCTCCTCACACCAGAACTGCTCGTTGAACCGGCGCTTGAGATCGCAGGCCTCGCAGCGCAGGCGGTGGGCCAGATCTTCCTCGCCGAACAGCCCGGCCAGTTCCGCCGCCTGGAGCTTGGCCTGATAGACATAGCCCTGCACCTCGCACAGGGCGATGGGGCCCTCGGCCGGCCGCCCGTCGGCGTGGAAGATGGAATCGTTGGAGTCCTTCCATCCCTGGTGCACCAGACCGCGCTCGGCATGGCGCTGGTATTCCACGAAACCGTCGCCATCGACGTCCCCGTAGCGGTCGATCCACTCCAGGGCACGCCGGATGTTGGGCCAGATGTGTTCGATGAAGGCCCGGTCGCCGGTGCGCTGGTAGTATTCACCGGCCAGGACGATGAACAAGGGCGTCGCATCCACGGTGCCGTAGTACATGCCGAAGGGGATCTCCCCCAAGGCCGCCAGTTCCCCCTTGCGGGTCTCGTGCATGATCTTGCCGGGTTCGGCCTCCTGTTCCGGATTCTCCTCGCGCGCCTGGGTGGCGGCGAGGAAATTGAGCACCCCGCGCCCCAGTTCCGGATAGACCCAGAGGGCCTGCAGGGCGGTGATGATGCCGTCGCGGCCGAATGGGGTGCTGAACCACGGGACCCCGGCGAAAGGATAGGGTCCGGTATCCAGGCGGGTGGTGAGCATGTGCAGATCGGCCGCCGAGCGGTTGAGCCAGTTGTTGAACTGCTCGTTGGAGGTGTAGATGGTGCTGCAGCGTGACCTGACCCGCTCCAGCTCCTCGGTGGTCTGGCGCACCGCCTGCTCGTAACTGGTGGTCTCTTCCTCGGCCTCCCCCACCAGACAGAGGATGCTCAAATAGATGTTGCAGCAACCGCGCGGCGCCAGCTGGACGTGGAAGCGGGCCCGGTTGCCGGTGATCTCCGTGGGCGGCTGGCTGAACTGCAGGCGGGTGCGGCGCTTGACGCCGTCCAGCCCCTCGTAACCCAGTTCCACTGCGCTCTCACCGATCACCGCCGGCAAGAGCCGGCCGCGGCGCTGGCGCTTGACGCCGCGCACCTCGAAGATGTCCACGTAGTCGGCATCGAATTCGAAGGTCAGCGGCAGATCCAGGGAGTCGTCGCTGTAGCTGGTGAGGCGGACCAATTGATAGCAGCGGCCGTCCCGCAGCACCACGGCCCGGAAGATGTGCAGGGAATCGTTGGCGAGCTTGACCCTTCCCGCCTCGTAGAGATCGGGATTGGTCAGGTCCACGTCCAGTACGGTGTTGTCCTCCTTGACCGTGGAATTGAGGAGGATGCCGCGCCGCTCGTTGATCAGCAGATCGAGATGGGAGAGGAAGCGGGTGCCCTGGTGATAGAGCCCCTGCTCCCCGATACTGATGCGCTGGATGTCGCCATGGCGGTTGAACAAGGCGAAGGTCTCGCCATGCTTGAGCACCCGGGTCCGATCGTCTGCGTGTACGGAGGACGCGGATACATACCAGCGGTCATCCACCCTTATGACATCGTCCATCGACGCCTATACCGCCTCTCTCCTCGAGATTTCCGCATTATAGATCACCTGCTCGTAGACTTTGAGGTAATCCTCGGCCATGCGGGTGGCCGAGAACCGTTCCTCGAAGACTTGTCGGCAGGTTCGGCGGTCGATTGAGCCGATCTGCTCCACGGCGGCGGCGGCACTGTCGATGCTGTCGACGATGAAACCGGTCACGCCATGGTCCACCACCTCGGGCACCGCACCGTGCCGGTAGGCCACTACGGGCGTGCCACAGGCCATGGCCTCGATCATCACCAGACCGAAGGGCTCGGGCCAGTCGATGGGCAGCAACAGGGCGTAGGCCTGGCCCAAAAAGTCGTCCTTCTCGCGTTCGTTGATCTCGCCGACGAACTCCACCAGCGGGTCGTCGAGCAGCGGCCGGATGTGTTCGCGGAAATATTCCTCGTCGGCGCGGTCCACCTTGGCCGCGATGCGCAGGGGCATGCCCACCCGGCGGGCGATCTCGATGGCGCGATCCGCCCGCTTCTCGGGCGAGATGCGTCCCAGGAAGGCCAGGTACTTGCCGGGCTCGGGACGGAAGGTGTAATTGCCGGCCGGCACCCCATTGTAGACCGTGGCTTGCCAATTGGCGTGCGGCAGGGGGAGGCGCTGGGCGTCGGAAATGGAGACCACTGGAATCTCGCGGAACTCCCGGAACAGCATGTCCAGCTCGGGCAGGTCCAGGCGCCCGTGCATGGTGGTGAGGGTGCTGGCCTGCATGCGCCGCGTGAGCGGGAAGTGCAGCGCATCCAGATGGAAATGGATGATGTCGAAGTCCCCCGCCCGCTGATAGACCTTCTCGATGAGCAGCAGGTGGAAGACCTCGGGATTGATGTAATTGCGGTCCAGGCGCAGGGCGCGGGGGACGATGGGTACCAATTCCGCGGCCGTCTCCGAGTCCCCGCTGGCGAACAAGGTCACCTCGTGCCCCTGGCGCACCAGTTCTTCGGTCAGGTAGGATGCCACCCGCTCGGTACCCCCGTACAGCTTGGGGGGGACGCTCTCGATCAACGGTGCCACTTGTGCGATTCTCATGCGGTCCTCCTTTTCTCTATCGTTCTGCGCGGGCCACGGCCCTCCCTTCGACACGCCTCCAATATGGGGATGAGCGGGCGGATTTAAAGAGCC
>WFNO01000103.1 GCA_015488555.1 Gammaproteobacteria bacterium | reverse complement strand
GCTGGGGGTGGACCTGCTCAATAACGCCAACGATACCGGAGGACCCTCATGAACCTGAGCTACAAGATTCTCTTCGGCCTGCTCCTGACGCTCGCGGGCGGACTCGGCCATGCGGCCGAGCCGGCGCAAGACCGTACCAAACCGCCTGCCCTCTCGCAGAACAAGTCCATCCCCGGACAAGACTTCGCCGCCATCGAACAGAGCGTCCGGCAGGCCATGCCGTCGACAAAAATCGATGCCATCACGCCGACCCCGATCCCGGGGCTGGTGGAGATCGTGGCCGGACAGAACGTCCTCTACGCGGACACCTCGGGCCGCTGGCTGCTGGTGGGCCACCTCTACGATCTCAAGACCGCGCGGGACGTGACCGCCGAGCGCAAGGCGCAGCTCTCGCGCCTCGATTGGCAGGAACTGCCCCTGGAGGCGGCCGTGCACTACGGCGAAGGTCCGTTGAAGCTCGCCATCTTCTCCGATCCCGACTGCCCCTGGTGCCGCAAGCTCAACAAGGCCTTGCGGCAGGCGAAGGGTATCGAGGTGTGGGAGATCATGTTCCCCGTCCCCGCCCTGCATCCGGAGGCCCGCGATAAGGCGGCGCGCATCCTCTGTCACGCGCACCCGGCAGAGGCCCTCGCCCGGGTGATGAGCGGCAAGGCGCTGGACGGCGAGCCGCCCTCTGCAGACTGCACCGAACGAACACTGCAACTTGTCGACCAGGCCATGGCCTTCGGTCGCGCCCACGGGGTCCAGGGCACACCCACCCTGGTCGCCCCCGACGGGCGGGTGCGCAATGGCTACCTGCCCCTGGATCAGATCGGGGCATGGCTGGCGCAAGGCGCCAAAGCCGGGCGGGAGGCGACCCGATGAGCAAGGCGCTTCTCACCCCCTTGGTTCTCGCCCTCCTCGCCGGCTGCGCCAGCAGCCCCAAGTACGCCTGCGGCGTGCCCGAGGGCGTCGGCTGCAAGCCGGTCGGCGAGGTCTACGAGGCCTCGATCACCGGCACCCTGACCCGTGGCCGCGTCACACCCGACGACGAAGACGAAGACGGCGAACAGGAGGCCGCCGGGCGCCCGCTCGCCGAGCCGGCGAACACGCCTGTCGTCGCCACGGTACAGCCGGGCGATCCGCTGCTCACCCGCCCGCGGCACATCCGGGTATGGATCAACCGCTGGGAAGACAAGGCGGGCGACCTCCACGACGAGACCTACCTCTACCTGCGGCTGGACAACGGCACCTGGCGGCTCGGGCGATGATCAGCCTCACCGACGTCAAACAGATCGTCACCCACGAGATCCGGCGCTGGTTCCAGGAGGAGCCGCCCGCCGCGGTCTACGCCGCGGGCGGCCTGCCGCCGTCGATTCGGCGCCTGCGGGCACTCACCGACAGCCACCGGCTCGCCACCCTGCTCCCCTACGAACGGTTCGACCCGGAAACCCACCTGTTCTTCAACGAGGACAGCGTGGGTTTCATGCTGGAGGCCACCCCGGCGGTGGGCCTCGGCGAGAATCAGCTCAAGGTACTGAGCGGGCTGTTCACCCAGGGCCTGAAACCGGGCACCTCGGTGCAGATCCTGCTGTACGCCTCGCCGGACATCCTGCCCCTGTTGGAGCACTGGGCGGCGGCGCGCCAGGGCGATTCCGGCCAAGGCACGGTGTTCCGGTTCCTGGCGGGCAAGCGCGTCGACTATCTGCGCCGCGGCAACTGGCGCTCCCTGCTGTCGGACCAACCCATGCTGGTGCGGGACTTCCGGCTGTTCATCACGGTGGTCCGCCCCTTGTCGAGAGGCGCGGGGAGCCGTACCGAGAACGACTGGCTGACGCGCACCCGCGAGGCCATCAGGGGCATCCTCTCCTCGGCCGGCCTGCCGAGCCGGCCCGTGGACGCCGATACGTTCATCAACCTGCTCGACACGATCCTGAACCCGGCACGGGACCGGCGCGCACCGCTGCATTGGGAGGACGACCGCCTGCTCAAGGAACAGGTGGTGGACGGTGACACCCTGCTGCTGGTCGGCCGCGACGGCCTGGGGCTGGGCCACGGCGATCATGTCGTCGAGGTGCGCCCCTACTCCGTGCGCCAGTATCCCCAGTCCTGGGCGGGCTGGGGGATGAGCGACCTCATCGGCGATCTCTTCAGCAACACCCTGCGCCTGCCCTGCCCGTTTC
>WFNO01000102.1 GCA_015488555.1 Gammaproteobacteria bacterium | reverse complement strand
CAAGGCGGCGTTGCTGTTGGGTGGCTCGGCGGTTAAAGTGTCTCATGAAGGTTGGCCTCGGGATCGGTGGGATGGATGTCGTGCCGCAAACATCTTACCCAATCCTGAGCCAACCTTCTTCTATATTTTCAATAAATTAGCCTACCCCGCTATTCCATCAGCGCTTAACTTAGTGCCATTCACTCCCGGAATGACTCCCGAAGGGGCGCTCCGCTATGAATACGAAGGGAAAGAAAGGAAATGAAAGTGCGGGCGAATCTTCCTTGACTCACAAGGGCCTCCCTGACAGTGATGGTTCAGCCGGTGCTACCGGTTTTTCGCCAACATAACCCAATCCTGCATAAGGACAAGATCAGATATCAGGCGTCAGGGATCAGCAAAAACTCCACCGTCCTTTCCCAGCACAAGGAAGAGGGGACTTTTCGCAGCCCATTCAAATCGCCCTCTGTCCTCGAATCACGGCGGCCTTGCCTGACAGGGTGGGCGCAATTCTGTTAAGCTATGGCCCATCGTTCAGTTGTATCCAGGAGTACCTTCATGGACCAGCCCGACATCAAAGAGAGCCTGCGCATGAATCCCGACGCCCTCTACCGGGAGGAAGTCTTCACCGACCGCCGCAGTGGCATGTTGCGCCGCCTGACACCGGTGACGGCCCAGGGTGTGGACGACCCCACGCGCAGCGTTCTCTACGTGGGCAGCACCCAGATCCTCACGGCTCTGGGCACCATTCCCATCACCTTCGAGATCGAGGCCGCCAGCCTGGGAGAGGCCGCCGAGAAATTCGCGGCAGCGGCGGAGAAGGCCGTGGAAGAAACGGTCAAGGAATTGGAGGAGCTGAGGCGGGAAGCCGCCTCGCGCATCGTCATCCCGGAGGGAGGGGGTGCCGGTGGACTGGGCGGTGCGGGAGGCATGCCCGGAGGCGGCCTGCCGGGCGGTGGACTGCCGGGCGGCGGCATCCAGATCCCCTGATCCCGCACGCAGCCGCCCACGAACGACCCTCCCGCGGGGCCAGCCTGCGGAACCGGCCTATGTCCCGTCCGGCGTTGGCCTTTTCGAGTTCTGTTCCAGCAACTCAGCCACCCGGGCCAACAGTCGTTCGACATCGATAGGCTTGTAGAGGAAGGCGTCGATTCCCGCACGCCGCGCCGCGGCCTCGTCCAGCGTCTCGCTGAAACCGGTACACAGGATCACCGGCAATCGGGGGCGGTGGCGGCGCATGCAGGCGGCCAGTTGCTCGCCGCTCATGCCCGGCATGGTCTGATCCGTGATCACCAGATCCACGGCTCCGGGATCGCTCTCGAAGTGCGCCAGGGCCTCGCGGGGATCGTGACTGACCGCCACTTCGTATCCCTGTTCCTGCAGCAAGGCCTCGAGAAACCTGCCGACGGCGATCTCGTCGTCCACCACCAGGATGCGGGCAGGGGTGGCAACCTGCGGATGCGCATCCACAGGCTGCGGGGCCGCATCCGGCGCCTCCATCGTGCACGGCGGCAGCAAGATGCGAAATGTACTGCCGCGCCCGGGGGCGGAATCGAGCAGGAGATGACCGCCGTGATGGTGGACGATACCGTGCACCACGGACAGTCCCATGCCCGTACCCTTGCCCACCTCTTTGGTGGTGAAGAAGGGATCGAAGATCTTCGCCTGCTGTTCCGCGGGCATGCCGCAACCATCGTCCTGCACCGCCAGCTCCACGAACTCGCCCGCCACCGGTTGATGGCAGGAAGCGCAACTGCCCTCTGCGATCCGGGCCCGGTGTACTTTCAGGGACAATCGCCCGTGTCCGTGCATGGCGTCCCGGGCGTTGATGCAGAGATTGGTCAACACCTGATGGATCTGGATCTCGTCGGCCAGCACCGGCGGCACATCGTCGCCGCCACCGTCGAAGGTCATGTCGATGGTGCTGGGCAACACGGGACGCAGCATCTTCAGGCTGTGTTCCACCACCAGGGACAGAGACAGGGGCCGGGGGCGGCTGTTTCCGGAACGGCTGAAATCCAGCATCTGTTTCACCAGATCCCGCGCCCGCTCCCCGGCCTTGATGATCTCCTGCAGGTAATGCCCCTGCCGGCCACTGGGATCCCCCAGATGGTTGTAGAGCAAAGTGGCATAACCCAGGACGCTGGCGAGGATGTTGTTGAAGTCGTGGGCGATGCCGCCGGTGAGCTGGCCGATGGCTTCCATCTTCTGGGCCTGCTGCAGCCGGCGCTCCAGTTGCTGGCGTTCCCGCTCCATGTGGATGCGCTGGGTGATGTCGGTGGCGATGTTGCCGATGGCGTAGCAGCGCCCCTCGCCGTCCGTGAGGCGAAAGCGGATGGCAAGATAGGTCCTGTCCCCGCCCGCCACCGGCAACACTTCCTCGGTCTCCAAGGGACCCTCCGCATTCAGGATCCTGGCGTCGTTCTCCTGCAGGATGCCAGCCACCGGCGCCAGCAGGATCTCTTCGTCGCGACGTCCGCGCACCGCCTCGGCCGCGACGCCGAAGACGCGGGCGAAGGTGGCATTGGCGAACAGATAGCGACCCTGCAGATCCTTCACATAGATCATGGTGGGGGAATTGTCCAGCACCGCTTTGAAACGGCGTTCGCTCTCGCGCAGGGCCTGTTCGGCCTCCTTGCGTGCCGTGATGTCCTGTACGACGCCGGAGAGGCGTTTCACCCGGCCCTGTTCATCCCGTTCGGCCACGGCCACTTCATGGACCCAGCGTACCCGGCCGGCGGGATGCACCACACGGTAATCGATGCTGTACCGCCGTCCCCCGGTCATGAGCTCCCGTTCCGCGCCCACCACCCGTTCCACGTCGCCGGGATGCAGGGTGGCGATGAAATGCTCGCGGGTGGGTCCGAATTCGCACGGATCACGGCCGAAGATGCGGTACAACTCGTCGGACCAGCACATGCGCCGGCTGTCCGGCTCCCGGGACCAGTTACCCATGTGCCCGATGCGCTGGGCCTGCTGCAAGTGCGCCTCGCTGAGCGCCAACCGCCGCCGGGAATGCACGAACACCCAGGTGAAGACGATGAGCAGGAGCAGGGAGACCAGGGCCAGCCCATCGACGGCATAGTTGAAGGGCAGGAGATATTCGCGCACTTCCGCCGTTTCGATCTCCATGGCGATCCCCAGCTCCAGGGCATCGTCCCACAGCCAGGCCCCGATCACCGGCACGCCGCGATAATTGAGATAACCGTTCAGATCCATGCCCATCAGATCCGCGGAGCGGGACGGCTGCCGGCCCTCGGCCAGGGCGCGGATGGCGGGATTGCGCAGCCTCAGATTGAGGATGCTCTCCTGCTGCGGGCCCAGCAGGCCACTGCGGCGCAGCTGCACGTCGAAACGGCTCTCGCTGATCAGGAGTCCGTCACGGTCGAAGGCATAGGTCTCCCCGTCCGCCCCAGGCGCCCCTGGCGGAAGATGCGGGTGAAATCCTCGGCTGGATCGATGCGGAACGTGAGCAGGGCCATCACCTGCCCGTCTTCCCCGTGGATGGGGGCCCCCACGAACATGGTGGGCAGTCCCTCCCGCAACCGGCCCTCGGCATCGGGCAAGGGTACGTCGGAACGCCGCGGCACGCTGAGCGCCGCCTCCCCCCCGCCACATGCGAGCCAGGACATGTCCGTCGTGCTGCGCCAGCAGATTGGGAACGCCGATGTTCTCGTCGCGGGTGGAACTGAGATTGATGTCGCCGGGGCCGATGATGAAATAGCCCCGATAGCCCATGGCATCCAACAGCGGCTGCAGGCGCTCGCGCAGCCGGCGCTGCTCGGGCGCACTCACCAGCGCGCGCGGCTCGCGGGGAACGGCGAGCAGCCGGCGGGCGTGCGCCATCACTTCTTGAGAATTGGCCCAGATCACGGCGGTGGCCATGTGGGCGCGCCCCCAGGAGCGTACGGCCTGGTGACTGGTGTCCAGCATGGTGACCAGCATCTCCCCCTGCTGGGACCGGTGATTGTCGCCGATGAAGACCTGTACCCGCCAGGCCACCAGCACCAGGATCACGGACGCCAGCGCCGCCAGGAGGATGAGACGATTGAGCGGTTGCGTATGAGCGGCCACTGCTGCCCTCGACTCGAAGAGGAGAAAGGAAAAGCCTTCTCAACGTTTCTATCGCCCGGCGGGCATGAAATATAAGGATTTTATTTATAGGAATTTTCTGAACCCGCCCTGCCGCCCATCCCCACCGCGCCTCGCCTGCGGCTCCGGACCGGCGCTCAGCGGCCGATGAGGCTCAGGGACAGGGCCGGCCAATAGGTGATGACCAGCACCGCGAGCAGGAGGAGAAAGAAGAACGGCAGCGTGGCCAGGTAGAGTTGCATCACGGGCTTGTGGAAGCGGTAACTGGCGATGAACAGGTTCATCCCCACCGGCGGGGTGAAATAGCCGATCTGCATGTTGGCGAGGAAGATGATGCCCAGGTGCACGGGATCGATGCCGTAACCGATGGCCACGGGCAGCAGCAGGGGAACCATGATCACCAGGGCGGAGAAGATGTCCAGCATCATGCCCAGGATCAAGAGGAAGGCGTTGAGCAGGATGAGAAAGGTGAGCGGGTCGCGCACGTATTCCTGGATGGTCTCGAACAGCCGGGTGGGCACCTCGGCGTCGATGAGATAATTGGTGGAGGCCAGGGAGGCTCCCAGGATCACCAGGATGGCGCCCACCAGCACCATGGATTCGCGCATGATGCGCGGCAGCGCGCGCAGGCGTACTTCCCGGTACACGAACACCTCCACCACCAGCACGTACAGCGCGGTGACGGCGGCGGCCTCGGAGACGGCGAAATAGCCGCTGTAGATCCCGCCCAACACCAGGACCGGCAGGGGCAGCTCCCATTTCGCCTCCCGCAACGCCGCCCAGGCCTCGGCGGCCACGAAGGGGGTCAGCGGCTGGCGGCGGTTGATCCACAGGCTCCAGGCGGAGAGCACCGCCAGCATGAGAATGCCGGGGAGGATACCGGCCAGGAACATCTCGTCCACCGACACCGGCGTTCCCACCGCCAGTTGCTGGGCGATGACGGCGTACAGGATCAGCGGCAGCGAGGGTGCGAAGAGCACGCCCAGGCTGCCGGAGGTGGTGATGAGACCGAGATTGAAATTCTCCCGGAAGCCGGCCTGCTGCAGGGCAGGATAGAGCAAGGCACCGAGGGCCACGATGGTGACGCCGGAAGCCCCGGTGAAGGCGGTGAAGAAGGCGCAGGCGGTGAGCGAGACGATGGCCAAGCCGCCTGGCATCCAGCCCAGCAACGCACGCGTCAGGCGCACCAGGCGTGCCGGCGCCCCGCTCTCGCTCAGGAGATAACCCGCGAAGGTGAACAAGGGAATGGCCAGTAGCACCGGCATCTCTGCCAGGCGATAGAACTCCACCGCCACCACGGAGAGGTCGATCTCGGCCTGGCGGAAACCAAGCAGTGCCGAGGCCAGGATCACCGCGAACAGGGGTGCCCCCAGCAGGGCCATGCCCACCAGGAGAAGGACGATGCTCACGCGCCGTTCCCCTCCTCCGCCCGTGGTCGCAAGAGCGGGCGCAGGTTGCGCAACGCGGCCGCCAGATAACGCAGGGCCAGCACGGCGAACCCGAAGGGCAGAATACTCTCCACCCACCAGGCGGGCACCGGGCCGAAGGCCATCACCCCCGCTTCCAGATCCATGCGCACCAATTGGGCACTGTAATAACTCATCACCGCACACACGGCCACCGTAAAGACATTCGTGAGCAGGCGCGTGGCGGCCTGCCCGCGCGGCGGGAGATGGCGCGACAGGACATCGATGGCGATGTGATTCTCACTGCGCGCCGCCACCATCGCCCCCAGCAGTCCCACCCACAACACCAGGGCCCGCAACAGGGGATCCCCCCACACCAGGCCGAGATCCATGAAATTGCGCAGCAGGATCTGCGCCGCGGCCAGCAGGATCATGCCGGCCAGGAGCAACGCCAGCAGGGCATCTTCCACCAGGGCGATGAAGCGGCCCATCCGGTCAGCCCAGGAAGTTCCCCCGTGGCGCTGTGCAGGCGCTGGCTCGACAGGACCGCCATCGCCATGAGGGGGCTGTGGTCCAGCCGGGCCGGAATCAGGGCTTCCGGGCGCGGAAGGCATCCAGATGCCCCTGGAAGGTTTCCAGGACGTGGGAAGAGAACAAGCTTTTCTCGAGCACGGTGCGGTGAGCCAGCGATGCCCAGCGCTCGCGTTCTCCCGCGGCGGGCCGGACGAAGGTGATCCCCTGTTCCTCCAGGGCGCGGCGGGCCTGGGCGTCTTCCTCCCGGTTGATGCGGTTGAGCCGCTGGAAGACCTCCTCCAGCACTTCGCGCACCACCTCCCGGTCCTGCGGGCGCAGGCGCTCGAAGGCCCGGCGCTGGATGATGAGAACGCCGTACAGATACATCACCGGCGTGTCCGTGACGTATTGCACCCGCGTGTGCCACTGCAGGGCGATGGCTCCCAAAGGCGAAGTGGCGACGGTATCGATCAGGCCCGTCTGCAGGCCGGTGAGCACGTCGGGCAGCGGCAAGGGCACCGGCGACACGCCTGCCGCTTGCAAGACGAGCTGACTCATGGTGTCTCCTTCCGGTATCCATACCTTGTGTCGCTGCAGATCGGTGTTGTTGCGGATGGGGGCATTGGACATGAGATAGGCGAATCCCCCCTCGGCCAGGCCGAAGCCCACGTAACCGCGCTGGTACAGCTTCTCCAGGATCATGTGATCCATGCGCGCGCGCACGTAGTCCACCTCCTCGTAGGAACGGAAGGCGAACGGCAGGCTGTAGATCTGGGTGTCGAAATCGATCTGCTCCAGGCCGCCGCCGGTCATGGCGCCGCCGTGCAACTGGCCGAGGCGGATCTTGCGCAACACGTTCTTGTCGCTGCCCATGACCCCGCCGGGATAGAAGCGCAGTTTGACGCGGCCGCCGGTGCGCTCCCGGATGAGGGCGGCACCGCGGCGCAGCTCCTGCATCCAGACCGTGCCGTCCGGAGAGAGGGTGGCGATCTTGAGGGTCAGGGCCTGGGCCGTGATCGCGGGCAGAAACGACAGCAGCGTAACGAGCAGTGTCCGGATCATGTTCATTCCTCGAAATAGGTCTGGGATTCGGAGAGCAGGGCGCGGGCCTCGCGCTGGGCGATCACATTGCTCAAGGTCAGCCCCTCCACCTCGGGATCGGCCGCCAGCACTTCACGCAACAGGCGATCGTGCAATTCGCGGTCGAACACGAGGCGGGCATAGGTGCGGGCGTACTCCACCTTGGCGATGAGGTTGCGTCCCTCGGACAGGGCGATGGCCCGTTCGAAATGGGCCCGCCCCACCTCGGGGCGGCCGCCCATGGCCGGCGGCAACTGGGCGTTGATCACACCCAGATAGACATGGGCCTGACCGAGGTCGTAGCCTTCGTCCAGCGCCACCACCGCCTCCAGCACCGCGGCCACCTTGGACAGATCGGCCAGGGCGCTCCAGCGGCTGCGGTTGATCTGGATCCAGGAGGCCCAAGTGGTGGCATAGGTGTAGAGCAAGGACAGGTGCTCGGGATCCTCGAGCCGCTGCAGATAGGCCAGGAAACGTTCGTGGCGGCGGGCCTCCGGAGTGCACAGGCCCGGCTCCTCGATACAGACGGCACGCCGGGCATAGGTCAGGGCCCGCTGGATCAGCAAGCGGCGGCGGGATTCCTCGGTGACGAACAGCGTGGCGTAAGTGCTGTAGAGCCGCGCACCGGCCAGGAGCAGGCTGACCTGGCGCGGATTCTTCACCAGCAATCCGTCGATCATGAGGAGATAGGAAGGAATCCCACTGCCGGCGGTGGCCACGTCGCGCTGATTGCGGATGCCGTCGGCCACACTGGAAGCCAGATAGTTGGCGGGGATGTTGGCGCAGCCGGCCGCCAGCAGGAGGCACAGCAGCGGCGGGAACCACCGCGCCACCGGCACCCGCTCCCGGCCGGCGATTCGATGCCGGCGTACGCGAGCACTCGCCGCATTCAACGCAATCCACCCCTCTTCGCTCGGTGTCCGTTCATTCTTCGAAATCCTCCTTTCGGCCCTGCACGCAATCTTCACAATCCTTGTCGTTCAGCCCCGGCAGCACTTGCAGCAAATCGCGCAGCAGCACCCGGGCGGCCTGCTCCTGCAAGCGCCTGCGGGCCGTCGCGGCCTCCAGGGCGGCGCTCTTGAGGGGCCAGGCGCGCCGCCCGAGCACCACCCCATCGGCAGCGCGCCGCAGGTTCACGATCAGGTGCCCGCGCGCCCAGTACCATCCCTCGCGGCGCAGCACGGGCTGCACTTGCAACTGTCCTTCCCACACGTAGTCCACACCGGCATCACCGGATTCCACCAGTTGCAACCCGTGTGCCTGAACCGCGGCGGAGAGGGCCTCGGCCAGGGACCTTTCCGGCGCCTGCACCGCGAAACGCAGGCGTCCCGTCAAGGCGTCCCGGTCGGCCCGCAGTCGCGCCAGGGGCCAGGGAGGTTGCGGCGAGACACCCGCCACCACCTCCAGGAGGCGGCTGCGCGCCCGCCTCTGTTCCTGCAGGCGCACCGCCTCCATGGCCCGGGCCAGGGCCGCCAGGGGTTCT
>WFNO01000101.1 GCA_015488555.1 Gammaproteobacteria bacterium | reverse complement strand
GACCTCGCGGTCCTCGCCGCCGCTGAGTTCCTGGTAGCGCTGGTAATGGCGCAGGGCCAGCGCAGGGCGGTCCAGATAGAGGTCGTAGAGGATACCCAGGTTGAGATGGGCGCGGGCATGGCCGGGGTCGGCCGCGAGGGCCTGCTGGTAGGCCCGGCGCGCGCCTTCGAAGTCACCGGCGCGGCGCAGGAGGATGCCCATCTGATTGTGGGCAGCCGCCAGGCCGGGATCGAGCCGCACCGCCGCGCGCAGGGCGGCCAGTGCCGCTTGGTCGTCGCCGAGCCGGGCGAGGGCCAGCCCCAGATTGAAACGGGGAACGGCGAGATCGGGGCGGGCGGTGACCACTGCCTGCAGCGGGGCGAGGGCGGCGGCCGCATCGCCCGCCGCCAGGGCCGCCAGGCCCTGGCGGTAGCGGTCCTGCAAGGGAGGCGCCAGTGCCGCAGGGGCGGTCGGATCCGGCGGCGTTTGCGGCACCGTGGCGCAGGCCGCCAGCAGGAGGGTCAGCAGGATCGCAGCGAGCCGGTTCTCAATGGATGGTCTCGACAAGGTCCTCGCTCCTTTCCGATTTGGCATAGCGCACCGGCAGCAGTTCCGCGAGGGCGCGGAAACTGGCCTTGACCCAGCGGTCGTAGAGGCCTTCCGCGGCGCGGCGGCGGTTGACCTCGTGCAGGGCGATGGCCTCTTCCTCGAAAGGATAGGCCTGCTCCTCCAGGAGGATGTCGTATTGCTCCAGGGCCTCGGCATCGAGATCCGGCGGGCGCTGGGACTCCAGCAGGGCGCGGCCGAAGTGCTGGTAGATCTCGGCGATACGGTAGGTGGCCGCGGTGGTCACCTCGGCGATGCCGTAGTCCGCCGCCCGTTGATAGGCGGCCAGGGCCTGCTCCATGCGTGCCTTCTTGCGTTTCAAGGTCTTTTCCAGGGGAAGGGTCAGGCGTACCGCCCGGAAGGCCTCCAGGGCGGGGCGGGCGAGTTCCAGGGCCGCGCGCGCGGCGAGCAGGCGGCTGCGCGCCGTGCGTGCCGTGCCGGCACCGGCGTCGGCGTCGATCACCTGGCGCAACCAGTAGTGATAGCGCCGGGTATTGCCCACCTGGCGGTTGAGTTCGGCGAGGCGCTGGCGGGCTTCCAGGGCCTGCTCGAAGGGTTGAGGAAAGAGCGCGAGATAGCGCTTGTAGGTACTGGCCGCGCGGGTGGCTTTGCCGCCCTCGGCATACAACTCGGCGGCACGCCACAGGGCCTCGCGGCGAAGCTGCGCAGTACCGTGACGGCCGGTTCCCAGGCGCGCGAACTCACGGGCCGCCGCCAGCCGCTGGCCGTTCTCCAGATAGGCGGCCGCCAGCTTGACGGGGATCTCCTCCTGCAGGGGGTGGCGCGGGTGATCCCGGCGGAAGGCCTCCAGGATCTCGATGGCACGCGGCCACTGTTCCAGGGCGATGAAGGCCGCGGCGGCGTCGTATTCCGCCGTGGGATGGAGGTCGGAGTGGGGCGCGGCGGCGGCCGCCTGGAGAAAACGCTCGGCGGCAGCGGCCAGCTCGCCCGCCGCCCGCAGGGCTTCACCCTGCTTGTAGAGGCTGGCGCCGAGGCGTTCGGCCAGTGCGGCGCGCCTGCCGTCTCGAACGGGCATGAGGGCCAGGGCCTCGGTGTAGGCCTGCTCCGCTGCGGCGTAGTCCCCTTGGTCGAAGGCGCTGTGTCCCAACACCAGCCAGGCGCTGAGGCGCAGCTCCGCCTCTACGGGAACGGACAGGGCCAGCAGCCGCTGCGCCGCCACCACCGCGGGATCGTACTCACCCAGGACGAAATATTCTTGAGCGGCCTTGGCCAGGGCGGCCGGCGCCTGGAGGTGCTGCGGGTAGCCATCGGCCAGCCGCAGGGCGCTGGCCAGGGCGAGGCGCTGGGCCTGGAGACGGCCGGCATCCGTCAGACCCGCCAGGTGTTTCCGGTGGGCGACGAGGGCGGCGTGGGCGGCCTTGGGACCTCGGGCATGGGGCGGGTAGTCGTAGGCGACCTGCTCGTAGGCCCGGGCCGCGGCCGCATAACGGCCGCTCTCGAACAGGGCCTCGGCCAGCAGATAGTGCAGTTCCGGGGCATCGGCTGCAGTCGGGAAGTTTTCCAGGTAACGCCGATAGGCGTGCACGGCCGCGGCATAATGCGCCGCTTTGCCGCTGCGCTGGGCACGGGCGTGGTGATGGCGGGCCAGCTCCGCCATCGTCACCTGCAGTGTGGCCACCACATCGGGCAGGGAGGCCGGTTCGTGCGCCTGCCAGAAGGGCCGGTCCAGTGCATAGCGTTCCACGAAGTCGTTCTTGGCCGCCAGAACCTGCGAAGGGAAGCCGCCGCGCTTGAAGGCTTCGATGGCACGGATCAGGAATGCAGGGGCCCGGACATCCTGGGGATGGCGGTGGGCATAGGCCTGGAAGATCTGGGCGGCATCGTGGAAACGCTCCTTTTCCAGGTAGAAATCGCCCAGACCAGTGTAGAGACGATGGGTATAGGAAGGTGCGTCTGGGCGCCGCTGCAGATAGCGCTCGATGGCCCGGCTGCCGCCCAGATGGGAGAAGGCCAGGCTCACCACCCGCAGGGTGTCCTGCACCAGCGTCCGCCGGGCGGGATCCGGTGGCAGGCCATCGTCCTTGTCCTCTCCCAGGTGGCTGTCCAGAATGGCGAAGAAGGCGTCCAGTGCGGCTTCGTACCGTTCCCGTTTGAACAACGACCAGCCGTATTTGTAGCGTGCCTGCTGCGCGTAGGGAGTATCCGGTCCCAGGGAGAGCACCGCCTCGTAGGCATGCGCGGCGGCTGCGTAATCCCCCAGTAAGAAGCGCATCTCGCCGCGCCGGAAGTGTACCTCGGCGGCATAGCGGGACTGGGGATGGGCGTCTGCCAGGCGGTCCAGGGTGGCCAATGCCTGCTCGGTGTCGCCGAGTTCGTCATAGGCCCGCGCCAACTGGTAGAGCACCTGGTCGTTGCCGGGTCGATTCGGAAAGGTGGCCAGCAGGTCTTCGTAGATACGGATGGCGGCCCGGGGATCGCCGTTCTCCGCTTCGGGTGCCGCTGTGTCAGGCTCGGATTGCGCTGCCAGTTGCAGTTCCAATTGCAGATCGGCCAGGCGCCGCCGGGCCTCCATTTCCAGAACAGGATCGGGAGCAGGATCGGGAGCAGGATCGGGGCGGGTGGCCAGCAGGTCGCGATAGCGCTGCAGGGCCTGTCGGCGGTCGCTGTCCAGGGTTCGTTCCTTTTCGATTACGATGCTTCGATCCGGCTCCAGATCCTGCAAGGTCTTCAAGTGCGGCCGCTGCAGGGGCAGGCAGCCAGCCACCATCAAGGGCAGGGGCAGGCAGGCCGCGATGGTGCGGCGGGACCATCTGCGGATCACGGCCGCCCCTCCCGTGCCGCGCTCAGGTCGTAGAGGCGGGCCAGGCCGAAGCGGGCCTGGGCCTCGAAGGCCCGCAGGCGCTGGTCGCGGGCCTCCAGGACCTGCAACAGGCGCCGCTGCAGGTGATCCTCGTGGGCCGCCAGGGTTTGTCGTGCCCGCGCCTGCAGGTGCGCGAGAGTCTCTTCCAGGGCGTCGATGCGCGCCGCAAAGCCGGCGAATCCCTGCGGCGCCGCACGGCGCGCCCGTTCCAGGGCGGCGCGGCTGTCCTGTGCCCGTTCCAGCGCCTGGTTCAGGGCCTGGAGTTCCTTGCGCAGGGCCCACAACCGGGGTTTGTATGCCTGGGCCAGGCGCCAGTGGAGCACGCCCGCCAGCAGGCGGTGTTTCTCCCGCAGGGGCGCCAGTTTTTCCCCCGATTCTTCCCCCGATCCTTCCCCCGATCCTTTCTGGCCGGCATGGCGTTCCAGCAGGGCCTGGACCTTTGCCAGGCGGTCCAGTTGGCGCAAGGCCTCACCGTCGGCCAAGGCCAGGCTGTCCTCTGCCTGTGTGATGCCTGCCAGGCGCGCGGCGAAGGCATCGCGCTGCCGCCGGGCGGCCCCCAGGTCCAGGCGGGCCTGCGCCGCCTCGATACGCGGCAGGCGCTGGGCGTACGCTCTGCGGCGCAAGTCCAGCATGTCGCGAAAGGCCTGCAGATTCCGGTGCCAGCGTTCCAGATCGCGGAGCAGGAAGCCCAACTCGCGCAGGTTTTCCAACACCGCCTGGAAGCTCTCACCGGCCAGCAGGGCCAGCAGCTCGCGGTCGGCGGTCTCGGCCGGCGGCGCCGGCGATGCCCATGCCCGGCCGCGCGCTGCGGCTCCATCGTGATTCCAGTCGTCTCGGCCGGGGGGCAGCAGCAACCGCCCTGCGCCCCGGTCGCGTATGCGCTCGGCCAGTGCCGTGAGGCGCCGGCGCTCGGCGGCGAACGATTCGGCGGCCTGCTCGTAGTACCGGGCGGCCTGGGCATAGGCGCCCGCTTCCGTGAGGGCATAGGGTATCGCGAGCAGCACTTCCTGGACTGCCGGTTCCGTCACACTTCGGCGCCGCAGCTCGGACCACGGTACCAGTGCGCGTTGCAGTTCCCCAGCCGCGAATTCGGCCCAGCCCAGGCCCAGCAGGGCCGGGGCCGCCTCCAGTCCGTCCAGGCGCACTCGCAGCAGATGGCGGCGGGCCGCTTGCGGCCGTCGTTCCCGCAGGTTCAGATAGCCCAGGGCGAGCAGGGCCCTGTCGCGCAGGGCCAGTATTTCCTCGCCATCCTCGCCGGCACCGGGACCCGTCGCGCCCAGTTCCGCCAGCAGGGCGCGCGCGGCTTCCCGGTCGCCACTGCGTTCCAGGGCCACGGCCAGATTGAAGCGGGCGTAGGCCGCCAGTACCGGGGAATGGGTCACCGCTGCGAGCAGGGGGCGGGCCCGCTGAAGATCGCCCTGGTCCATGAACACCCGGGCCTGCAGCAGGCGGAACTCGTCCTGCCGCTCGGGGGAGAGAAGGGCCGTGTCCACTTGTGCCAGTGCCGCGGCTGCGGCGGCGGTATCCTCGCGGCGCAGTTGCAGGCGCGCCAGATGAAGCCATACCCGGTTGCGCAGGACGGGGTCGCGCCGTGCGTGCAACAGCCTCTCGAAACGGCTCTGGGCCTCGTCCAGCAGCCCGTAGGAGAGGAGCAGTCCTCCTTCCAGGAGTTCGGCTTCCTCGCGGTGGTGGGGCAGGGCGGCGCGTTGCAGGGCTACCTGCAGGCGGGTCAGGGCAGCGAAGTCGTCGCCCTGGAAGAAGTGGAAGAGCACTTCTCCGTAGGCCAGATCCTGGACGGTGGCCGGTGGCTGCGGCGGCTCCGCGGCCCGCAACGGGGCGGGACCTGTGCACGACAGCAGGATCGCGATCAGGAACAGCCGCGCCAGGCGCAGGCTGTGCATGGTGAGAGCGGATGCTGGGAAAGGATGCATGGGTTGCGGGCCTGCATCCGGATGGCGTTCATTCCCATTCCTTGATGCGGAATTCGGGCTGTTGCTTGCTTTCCACATCGACGATCTGTAACTCCAGATACTTGGGACCCAGCCGCTTCTCGAATTTCAAGGTGGCGCCGCGGCGGTATGCGCGACCCTGGGGCCCGATGCCGGTGAAGAAGGCGGTGAGTTCGTGTTCCCCTGCACGCAGGTTGCCGAAATAGACTCGATGAATGCCGCCACGCCGCAGGGCTTCCCATTCGCGGCGGGTATAGAGGTAATTGCTCACCACCTTGCCGTCGATCTGTACCTGTACCGAATCGAGCTGGAAGAAGCTGCCCGTGTCCAGGGACAGGAACACCGCCACCTGGGTGTTGGTGGGAAAGAGCAGTTCCTCCTCCAGGATGAACAGCTCCCGGTTGATGGCGAGGATGTCCTTCTTCAGCTGCCGTACCTGATTTTCCAGGCTCTGGAACTCCGCCGGCTCTGCTTCGCCGCGGCCGGTCGAGGTGGAAGGCGTGGCGGCAACGGCGTGGCCGAAAAGCAGCAGGGCGAACAGGCCGGTGAAGAAGCGGTTTTTCGTTTTCATTTCAGGTGGTCCGCGTGGTGCAGAGGACAGAGGACAGAAACACCCCCTCACCCCAGCCCTCTCCCCCTGGAGGGGGAGAGGGGGATTCATTGTATGTAGCCCCTCTCCCCGAGGGAGAGGGGTTGGGGTGAGGGCCCCTTGTACAAGTCCTTTCCGATGTTTTTCCGATATCTGTCATCTGGATGAAACTTTGGGCTCAGATTGTCCCATCGACGATGGGATCGAAGGCGGTGAGGCTGTCCATGAGCGTGGCATTGCCCAGGCCGTGGTTGGGGAACAGGAGCGGGAAACGATTTTGCTCCCCGTGCAGGGCCAGGTAGTTGAGGATCACCGTCTCCACCAGCAGGTTGACGTTGTTGGCCGCAGGGCTGGAAGCGGTCTCCACCGAGCCGTCGGCACGGAAATAACCGATCTGCTGGTGTTGCTCCACCGGCAGGTTGTCACCGCTGAACAACTGCGGCCGGCCGCCGGGGTTGTAGACCAGGAAGAAGGAGGCCGCGGTGGAGGAGTTGTCGCCGGTCCATACCCCCTTGCCGCGCCCCTCGGGGGAATCGTCCACGGCACCGTTGCTGGCCACGGAGCCGTCGCTGAAGACGTAGAGCATGAGGGGGACGCCCACCCGCGCGGCATATTCCAGGCAGGCGCCCATACAGCGCCCGGCGCGCAGGTCGCGGATCTCGCCCACGGCGCGGTCGCCGGTGTGATAATCGTAGCCGCCCATGGTGATGGTGCCGGCGCCGGCGAAACCGTTGATGACCATCTTCATCACCGAGGCGGTCTTGCGGAATTCGCCGTCGCTGTCGAACTCGGCCTGGCTGAAGATTCCGCTGGGACCGACGATATCCGGGTCCAAGGCGGGATCGAGGGTGGACGGATCGCCGAAGCGATCGGCCAGGTCCGCCGCCTTGACGTAACCGCAGCGTACCAGGTCCTTGAGCACCGCGTCGGCCGTGACCTTGGTGTCCACCCGTCCCAGTTTCATGTCGCTGATGCGCTGGATGGATTCCATCACCGCCACGGCATCGTCCTGGTTCAATACGCCGATGAGCTGGCCCGTGTCCACCAGTCCGGTGACGTCCGAGGGGCGGTCCACCTTGGTGGGGCGCACGGCGGCATCGACGAGCGCCGGCGGGGCCACGGAATTGCCGCCGGATTCCGAACTGCGGGAGCCTATGAGAGTCAGCAGACTGCCGTCGGCCCCGGCCCGATAGATGCCGTACATGGGGTTGTGGGGGTTGTTGCCGGTGTCGTTGTCGGAGCGTGCCGGAATCACCGCTCCGTTGGTGTTGGCCGCCGTGGCGGGAGACACTTTCTCCAGGATGCCGCGCAGGAAGGCGCTGTCGGAATGGAAGGCCAGCCCCAGGGTGGTGTCGATGAAGTCGCTGGTGCCGGTCTGGGGATTGGCCAGAGGAGGAATCATGTCGCCAGGCAGGCCCAGCTTGCTGTATCCGGCGCTGCTGAGGAAGTCCAGTTGGCCGCCGCGCCTGCCCACCAGGACGTTGGAGCCGGCGATGTTGGCTCCGCCCGCCAGGTCGAAGCAGATGAAGGGGATCTTGCCCGCTCCTTGGGTGGCGATGCCGCAACTGTTCTTCAAGGCCTCCAGATCGGGCGAGAGGGCGGCATAGGCGGCGCGCGGGTTGGCGAACAGGCTGAAGAGGGTGGGGGCGGTCACCAGCCCCAGGCCGGCCAGGAAGCCTTGGGCGATGAATTCACGCCGGGTCATGGGGCGCCGGTGGTCCGGATGGCGCAGGGGTTCGTCCGGAGACAGGAATCTGCGTCGCTTGGCCATGAGTATCTTCCTCGTCATTGCAGCAGTACCGCGGCACTGCCCAGTACCGCAGCGCAGGTGGCCTTGACCACTTCCCCGGTGCGGGCCACGGTGGCGCAAGTGGCGCCGGGGCCGGTGGCACAGGCGGTGAGGCGGTCCATGAGCGCGTTCAGTTCGCCCTTGACCGCCGCCGGGTCGGGCTGAGTGGTGAGATCGTCACCCAGTGCCCGTGCCAGCAGGGGGTCGATGATGCGATCGCGCTTGGCCGGGCTGTCGAAGGCGGTATCGGCCGCGGCGCCGAAATCGAAACCGGAGAAATAGGCGCCGGGGGAGAGCTGTCCCTTGCCGTCCACCAGGGCGCTGCAATATTCGATGGCGAGTTGTGCCACCGCCATCTGGTGAGCGGAGAGGAAGCCCTCGAGGTTCTCCACCACCGGGAGTTGTTGCTTGACGGCCGTGAACACGGCCTGTACGTTGCTCTGGCTGGCCGGCACGGTGGTGATCTCGGCCATGGTGGCGTGGATCTCTTCGAAGGTGCGCAGGGCGACGTCCGGTACCGGATCGGCGTCGGGTGGCGGGGGCGGGGCCAGCGGCATTGGTTCGGTGACCACGTTGGTGTGTTCGCCAAGCACTTCGAAGGTGAGAAAGAACTCGTCCGCCTCCGGTCCTTTCTCCAGGGCGATCACCGTACCCAGCTCGGAGAGCACCTGCCCTCCGGCGTCATAGGCGCTGCCGCCGAGGGTGAGATCCAGGTTGCGGTAGGCCTGGCCCACTACCGCCTCCTTGCCATTGATGCCGATGCGCAGGCCCTTCAGAGGAAAGGCGGCGGGGGTTGCCTCGGGATCCAGACTGATGAAGGTGGGCTTGTAGAACAGATAGCTGTAGTTGTCGAACTGGCTCACCTCGAACAGGATGTAGCTCTGCGGCACGTCGATGAGGTGGCCGATGCCGAACAGGAGATAGAATTTCTCGCCCACCCCGGCCTCGAAATTCTGCAGCACCTGCTCGGGGGTCAGGGCCCGGTTGTGGATGGCCACCAGGCGCAGCTTGCCCTGCCAGAGGCGGTCGCCGGAGACCTCGTTGCCCAGCACCAGGGCGAAGGTGTCGTCCCAGTCACTGAGATTGCCGCCGGGCACCGGATCCAGGTCCCCCGTGAACTGGCCGTTCACGTAGATGCGGCGCCCGTTGGCCGGATCGTAGGTCACCACCACGTGCTGCTGGGTGGCCTGCAGCACCTCGGCCTCGTCGGCGGTGGACAGTGCCGGCTCCCCGTTGGCGCCGGTGGTGCTGGAACGGTGCAGGAAATCGTAGTTGTAGAGGGTCTGGCCGAGCGTGAAATTGCGCGCCTGGGTGCCGCCCGAATAGCTGACGATGCGTGCCGGGCCCTCCTGGGTGACGTTGGCGGGCACCACCCAGGCCTCGATGCTGTATTCCCCCGTGGCGGTGATGAGATCGTGCAGCTTCTTGCTCGCCGCGGTGGAACCCTGGGCCTTGCCGTCCACGATCTCGATGCCCCAGCCGCCCACCCAGCTGACGTTGCCGGACAGGGTCAGGTGCAGGGCGGGTTCCACGCCGCTGGTGTCGTAGGCCGTGGTGCCCTGGCCGGTCTTGAATTCGTAGAGGGCGATGACGGCGTCTTCCACCCGGCTGCCGCCGCTGGCGACGATGCCGTCGGTGAGGCGCAGGGCCTTGCTGAGCACCAGGGCGGGATCGATCTCGGTGAGGGGGATGCCGTCTGCGAAGGCCTGGATGGCGCTCTCCATGGCATCGGCGTCGGCCTGGCAATCGTCGCTCCAGCAGTTGTGGAACTCACTGCGCAGGCGTACCACCAGGCGGGAATTGGCAGGCGTGTCCAGGTCGATCTTGGCCTGGGCCGCGGCATAGGCGGCGTCCACGTCGGCACCGGCGAAGAAGGGCGCCTGCGGGGTGGCCGCCCCCTCGCTGTGACAGCCGGCACAATGGGCGGCGAGCAGGGGGTGGATCGTGGCGGCGAAGTCACTGGCATCGGCGGGAAAGCTCTTGCTGGCGCCGGGGTCCTTCTCCACCGGTGCCTGGAGCTGGATCTGGCGGCCGCCGCCGGTGCTGCCGCCCGCCCAGGCCTCGATGTAGGCGGTGATCACCGCGCCGCAGGCGGCATCCGAGTCCAGCCAGCAATTGTGGCCGCCCGCCACCTTGGTGACCAGGCGGGATTCCTCGGGCCGGGACAGGTCGATCAGGGGATTGGCGGCGGCATAGGCGAGATTGATGTCGTCGTAACGGACGAAGGCCGGTGCCGCGGGGCCGTCCTGGGTGTGGCAGGCCCCGCAACGGTTGCCCGCGCTGAGATTGTCCCAGACGTTGAGCTTGAAGCGCTGCACGTCCTGGGTGGCCGGCGCCGGTCCCGTGTAGCGAACGCTCTGGGTGTTGCGCTCCAGGTCGGGCAGCGTCTCGGTACTGGCGCCGCCGCCGCAGGCGGACAGTAGCATCAGCGGCAGGAACAGGGCGGCGGCGGGCCACAGGCGGGCGAAACCGGGGGTGGCGGTCCTCATGGCTCAGTCCCCCCTGCAGTAGACGGCGGATTGGGCGAAGACCTGTTTCAGGTCATAGTTGCCGGCCTTGAAGGATGCCGTCATGAGATCGATCTGATTGCGGTCGGCCGCGTTGCCGGGGTCACGCAGGCACACGGTGCGAAAGACCTTCTGCACCTGGCAACGGGCGAAGGCCTCGCTGTTTTCCAGCTCCCGTCCCAGGGACTTGGCGCCGTAGCCGCCGCCCGGCAGCTCCGGATCCCAGCCCAGCAGCGCGTTGGGGCCGCTGCGCCAGTAGTTGTCCCAGCGGTCGTCGGTGGTGACGAAGCCGTATTTGAAGTTGTCGGCATTGATGAGATATTTGGGGCGCACCGTGCCCGGTGTGTAGAGCAGGCGCCCGGCGGACTCGTCGTAGTCGTAGTAGGCGAAGGCCTGGGCCATGGGATCCATGCCGCTGTGGCAGCCGGCACAGCTATTGAGGAAGATGCGGCTGTCGCCGCCGGGGCTGCGGGAGACGTCCTGGCGGATGCGGTCCGTGGGGCGGGTGTTGTCCTTGATCTGTTCCAGATCGGTGCACAGGTGATTGAGCAGGGTGAAGCGGAACATGGCCCGGTTGGTGCCGGCGACGAAGAAGGCCTGGGCCGCGGCCCGGGTGGTGAGTACGCCGGCCGTGGCCTCCGGCGGCAGGCCGGTGACCGCGGATTGGGTGGTGGCCACCAGCGCCGTCTTGAGGTCGTGACCGCCGTTCTCCAGGGCCTCGTAGTGATCGTTGTCGTCCGTGGAATAGGGCGGCAGGCCCAGGTCCGGATCACCCACGTAGAGCAGATCCGCCGACAGCAGGGTGTTGAAGGGCACCCCGTCGCGGATCATACCGATGACCGTGGCCGTGTAGTCGTTGAGGGGGGCGAACACGGTGCGTTCTTCGTTGGTCCAGGGGGTGACGAAATTCTTCAGGGTGACGTTGTAGAAGGCGCTGTGCTCCATGGCGGTGTAGGCGGCGTCCTCCGCACGGCCGGCAGCGATGTCCGCGGCCATGTCGTCCAGCACCGCGGCGCTGGGGGGCACGCCGGTGAGGCGGTCGTGCATGCGTTTGGCCTGTTCGCGCGGGCCTGCCCAGGCCGAATCCCAGACCGGATCCCAGGCCGGGCTGCACAACAGCGCAAGGCCCAGGAGGCAGGCGCTCAGCTTGAACATGCCGGGTGATCCCCGTCTTGCGGGGAGGGGCAAAATGGATCCGAGCGGGAGCAGGGGATGCATGGGGCGATGCTTGTACATGTCTTCGCTTCGTGTGGGTCTTAGCAGTCTGGGCGGCGGCCGGGGCCGGGACAGGGACAGGATCCGGGTTCCAGGCGGCCGCCGCCAGCCCGGTTCACACCGGTTTCTGTTTCCATCTTCTGGTCTCCGATTCATGTAGCGGCGCACAGCCCGCATTCATGACGCTGTCCATGAGGCCGTAGTATGCCGGAAGTGACGGAAGTTTTTGTGATTGGCTGCGCAGTTCTTTTGCTCGGCGCTGGCGGATAATGCAAAAAGTGACGGGGTTCTCCGCCGCCGAGGATGCTCCGGGGAGCACTGCGCGCGCGATCTGCGTGTATGGAGGGACGGTGGCATTCGGGAATGTCTTTCTCCTTCCTGAACCGTACACGCCCAAAGGAGGTTGCAGGTTGCATCGAGACAAATCCCCTGGCCGCAGCGTGCGGCCGACCTGGTCATGGAGCTGTGCGTCTGTGTCCAGCCGCGTGTTCTGGCTGGGTCTCATTTTGACCTTGACCGCTTGTGGCGGAGGTAAGGGGAAAGGTGCCGATCCCGTGGTGGAGGCCATGGGCATCGCCTACGTGGCCCGTCCCCTGTCCGAGGATCAGATGGAGGACGACGCCCGGGAGCTGATGGTGTTCGCGGCGGGCGGCGACCTGTATTATAGGGACCTGGCCGCCCCGGGGGGCCGCACGCGCAACCTCACCGGCGCCGTCACCGGCGGCCGGGGGGACGTGCGCGATCTGGCCGTCTCCCACGACGGCACCAAACTCTTGTTCGCCCTGCGCCTGCCGGAGATCGAGGGCGCCGATCCGGAGGAACAGCCCACCTGGAACATCTGGGAATACGACCTCACCAGCGGCACCTTGCGCCGGGTGATCGCCTCGGACATCACCGCCAAGGCGGGACAGGACCGCATGCCGCAATACCTGCCGGACGGCCGCATCGTCTTCGTCTCCACCCGCCAGCGGCAGGCGCGTGCCCGGCTGCTGGACGAGGGCAAACCCCAGTACGCAGCCCTGGACGAGCGGCGCCGCGAGCCCGCCTTCGTGCTGCACGTCATGGAGGCCGACGGCAGCGACATCCGGCAACTGTCTTTCAACCAGAGCCACGACCGCGATCCCGTGGTGTTGGCCGACGGCACCATCCTGTTCAGCCGCTGGGACAACATGGGCAGTCGCAGCCAGATGAGCCTGTATCGCATCCGGCCCGACGGCACCGGGCTGGCGGTGGTCTACGGTGCCCACAGTCACGACGGTGAGGCCGGAGCGGTCCAATTCCTGTGCCCGCGCCCCCTGCCGGACGGCCGCCTGCTGGCCCTGCGCCGGCCCTTTCGTAGCACCGGCGGCGGGGCCCAATTGATCCTCATCGACATCGCCGGCTTCACCGACCGCGAGCGCCCGGCACCCGGTTCCGGTGCCTCGGGCACGGCCGAGACCGCCGCCACCGTGATGGAGGTCTCCCTGGAGGAGGGGCCGTCGCCCGGGGGGCGCTTCAGTGCCGCCGATCCCCTCTGGGACGGCACGACCCGGCTACTGGTCGCCTGGAGTCCTTGCCGCCTGCAGGACGCCGGCGGCCGCCTGTGGCCGTGTACGGCGCAAGGCCTGGAGGATCCCGAGATGCAGGAGGCCCCGCCCCTGTACGGGCTCTATTTCTACGACCTGCAGGACCACACCCAGGTACCCTTGCTGGTCCCTCAGGAAGGGGTGGCGATCACCGACGTGGCGGTGGTGCAACCGCGCCCCTTGCCCGACATCCTTGCCGATGGCAACCGGGACGCGGCCCTGGCGGATGAGGGGGCGGGCATTCTCCACATCCGCAGCGTCTATGATTTCGACGGAGATTTCAATCCACTGGGATCTGATGCTGAGAGTCTGGATGAGATATCGGATCCCGCGCGGCGCCGGGCCGACGAGCGCCCGGCGCGCTTCCTGCGGGTGGTTAAGGCGGTGCCCATCCCGGACCGCGAGCTGGTGGAGTTGCGCGGTACCGCCTTCGGGCGCAGCAGCGGCCAGTTGATGCGCGAGATCGTCGCCTACGCCCCCATCGAGCCCGACGGGTCGGTGATGATCAAGGTGCCGGCCGACGTGCCCCTGGCGGTGAGCGTCCTGGACCGGCAGGGGCGCCGGCTCACGCCCCGCCATCAGAACTGGATCCAGGTACGGCCCGGTGAGACGCTCACCTGCAATGGCTGTCATGATCATCGCAGCGGCGCCCCTCACGGCAGTGACCGCGATCCACCGGCGCTCAACGCCGGCGCGCCCACATCCGGGCTGCCTTTTCCCAATACCGATTCGGCCTTGATCGCCGAGATGGGCGAGACCATGGCGCAGACCCGCACGCGCCTCGACCCGGCGGCACTCGATCCCAGCGTGGATTTGATCTACGAAGATCTGTGGACCGACGAGACGGCCGCGGGCCGGCCGCGCGATGCCGATCTGGCCTATCGCTACGCCGACCTGGCCACGCCGGCGCCCGTGGACGGAGCCTGCCAGAGCGAGTGGAAACCGAGCTGTCGCATCGTCATCCATTACGAGACCCATATCCATCCCCTGTGGGGGCGCGACCGCGGCGCCGACACCTGTACCCTGTGCCACAACACCCGCGATGCCATGGGCAATCTCCAGGTGCCCGCCGCCCAGCTCGATCTCAGCGACGGGGAATCCAGCGATCAGCCCCTGCATCTCCGGTCCTACCGCGAGCTGTTGTTCAACGACAACGAGCAGGAGATCGTCATGGGCGCCCTGCAGGATCGCCTGGTGCAGGCCACCGACGCCCAGGGCAATCCCCTGTTCGAGACCGACGAGAACGGGGACCTGATCCTGGACGCCGAGGGCAATCCCATTCCCGTGATGGTGACGGTGACGGTGCGCCCGGCGATGTCCGCCGCCGGGGCCCTGGCCAGCCAGCGCTTCTTCAGCCTCTTCGAGCCCGGGGGTAGCCACGCCGGCAGGCTGGAACCCGCCGAGTTGCGGCTCATCGCCGAATGGCTGGACATCGGTGCCCAGTATTACAACGATCCGTTCGCCGTGCCGCCGCCATGAACGCCGACCGTTTTCACGTTCCAGGCTCGGCGCTCAAGATCCGGCACGCAGCGCCGGATAAGAGGGAGTGGGGCAGATGCGTGGCGCAGGTGCAATGGCGCGGGCCCATGAGCCGGATACTCGTGTTGTGGGCCTGTGCGCTGCTGGGTCTGGCGGCGGGCGGGCCGCTGGGATGGGCGCAGGACGGCTCGCCGCTGGAGGTGGAGGTGACCGATCCCTATCTGGAACTGCATACGGGCCCGGGCCGGGTCTACCCGGTGTTCCACGTGGTGGAGCGGGGCGGGCGGGTGCAGATTCTCAAGCGCCGGACGGATTGGTTCAAGGTGCGGGTGCCGGCGGGGCGCTTCGCCGGTCGCGAGGGCTGGGTGGACCGCAAGCAAATGGCACGCACGCTGGTGGGCGCGGGCATGCCCCTGCCCCTGCGCGAGCCGGGACGCGAGGACTTCCAGTCCCGGCACTGGGAGATGGGCGTGGTGGGAAGCGACTTCGAAGGAGCCAGCGCCATCGCCTTCTACGGGGCGCGGTCTTTCTCTGCCAATCTCTCCGTGGAGCTGTCGTTGGCCCAGGTGCTGGGCGAGTTCTCGGACAGCCTGCTGGCCGGCGCCGGTGTGGTGATGCAGCCCTTCCCCCACTGGCGGGCCTCGCCCTTCTTCACCCTGGGCACCGGTGTCATCGACACCAACGCCCGCAAGACCGTGGTGGAGGTCCGCGACAGCACCGACCAGGTGAGCCATGTGGGCGTGGGCTGGCGCGTCCATCTGGGGCGGCGCTTCCTGTTCCGGGGCGAGTATCGCAACTACGTGATCTTCACCAGCCGGGACGACAACAAGGAAATCGACGAATGGCGCACGGGTTTCGCATTTTTTCTCTGATCGCAGCCCTGATTTCGATGTGGCTTCCGGTGCCGATGCCGGTGCGGATGGCGGCTCTGACCGCAGGTGGTCTGGTTCCAGTGCTCTGGCCGGATGCGGCCGCGGCCCAGGAGCGGGTGGTGCAGCCGCGTCTGGAACGGCGCAGCGTCTGGATCCCCGACATCGACACGGAGGACTTCGAGGCCGGCGTCTATGCCGGGATCATGAACGTGGAGGACTTCGGCAGTCATACGATCTACGGTGCCCGGCTGGCCTATCACATCACCACCGGTCTCTTCGCCGAGGCCGCCTACGGCCAGACCGAGGTGGGCAAGACCAGTTACGAGGTCCTCAGCGGCGGCGCGCGACTGCTCACCGATGGCGAACGCCGCCTGCGCTATTACAACCTGTCCCTGGGCTACAATCTCCTACCCGGGGAGACCTTCCTCACCCGCAACCGGGCCTTCACTTCCGATTTCTATCTCATCGCCGGCATCGGCAGTACCCGCTTCGCCGGGGATGCACGCTTCACGGTGAATTTCGGTGCCGGTTACCGCCTGCTGGCCACGGATTGGCTGGCCTTGCACGTGGATGTGCGCGACCACCTGTTCGATATGGATCTGCTGGGCGAGGACGAGCGTACACACAATATCGAGATCAGTGCGGGCACGACCGTGTTTTTCTGAAGAGCAAGGAACCAGAGGTGTATCATGCAGACGAAATCCCCCTTGAACCGGCGCCGCCTGGTATGGCTGCCGCTCCTGTATGGCGTTCTGTTGCTGCTGGTGGGGACCGCCGCGGCCAGAGAAATCTCGGGACCGGCCCCGGATTTCACCCTCCAGAGCCGCAGTGGCGAGAACCTCAAATTGAGCGAGTTCCGCGGTGAGGTGGTGATGATCAATTTCTGGGCTTCGTGGTGTGGCCCCTGCCGCCAGGAGATGCCGCTGCTGGACGAACTCTATCGCCGCTATCACCCGATGGGCTTCACCATCCTGGGCGTCAACGTGGAACAGGAGCGCGAGAACGCGCTGCGCCTGCTGGAAGAGATTCCCGTGAGCTTCCCCATCCTCTTCGACAGCGACAATCGGGTCGCCGAGCGATACGAACTGATGGCCATGCCAACTACGGTAATGGTGGATCGAGACGGCAACCTGCGCTTCGTCCACCTGGGTTATCTGCCGGGTTACGAGGACGAATACGAGGCCCAGATCAAGCAACTGCTGCGCGAATGATCGTTTTGCATGGTTTCGCAAGGGCAGGTCTGCTGGCCGGCGCCTTGCTGCTCGCCGGTTGTACCCTCGAACCCTGGGTCAAGCCCTACGAGCGGCATCGCCTGGCGGATCCCATCATGAGTTTCAGCCGCGATCCCGTCTCCACCGCCTACATCAACCACGTCTACGAGGCCCGTGAAGGTGCACGCGGCGCCGAGGGCAGCCACGGAGGAGGCTGTGGCTGCAACTGAACGGCCGGCGAGGATTCCGTTGCGGGGCCTGATCGGGATACTGGTGGTCCTGCCCGGACTGCTGGTACCGCTGCTGGCCGCCGTGCTGCCGGAGGATAGGGCCGACGCCCTGTATCATTCCTACCGCGGCGGCGGATTGGAGGTACAGGGCCCCTCCATCCTGTTGCGCAAGCAAGTGGGCCGGTACATCTCTCTGTCGGCCAATTACTACGTGGACAGCATCACCAGCGCCTCCATCGACGTGGTCACCTCCGCCAGCCCTTACGAGGAGCGGCGCGAGGAAAAGAGTCTGGGCGCCGATTTCGTCTATGGTAAGACCCTCATGAGCCTGGGATTCACCACCAGTTCCGAGAACGATTTCGAAGCACGCTCAGCCGCCTTCAGCATCAGCCAGGATCTGTTCGGTGACCTCACCACCGTGAGCCTGGGTTACGTGCGCGGCTGGGATGAAGTGGGCAAGACCGGTGACCCGGACTTCTCGGAGCGTGCCGACCGCCAGCGTTACCGCATCGGCGTCAGCCAGATCTTCACGCGCAACCTGATCCTGGCCCTGAACTACGAGACCGTCACCGACGAGGGCTATCTCAACAACCCCTATCGCTCGGTGCGCTATCTGGATCCAGGCAGCGCCGTGGGATACAGCTTCGAACCCGAGGTCTATCCCCGCACCCGCATCAGCAATGCCGTCGCCCTGCGCGCCCGCTATCACTTGCCCTATCGCGCATCGGTGCTGGCCGAGTACCGCTATTACGCGGACAGTTGGGGGATCGATGCCTACAACCTGGGTCTGGGCTACACCCATGTCTGGCACGACGACTGGCTGTTCGACTTCAGGCTGCGTTATTATCGCCAGAGCCGTGCCGATTTCTACAGCGACCTCTTTCCCTATCGACAGGCCCAGAATTTCCTGGCCCGTGACAAGGAATTGAGCAGCTTCAACACCCGTACCCTGGGGCTGACCGTGAGTTATGAGCTGGATGGCTTGAACTGGGGATTCATCGACCGCGGCAGTCTCAACCTGGCCTACGACCGCATCGCTTTCGACTACGAAGACTTCCGTGACCTCCGTGCCGGCGGCGCACCGGGAACGGAACCCCTGTATCGTTTCGACGCCGACGTGGTACAGCTCTATCTGTCCATCTGGTATTGACCGCTCCGGTTCCGCGAACCACTGGTGCAATGGAGGGGTGAACAAACCTGCAGCGAGATCCGGTCTGTTCACAGCGATCAGCGACGAGAAGTTAAGGAAATGGTATGGACTCCCCCTTGAATGGCGCTAAGTTAAGCGCTGATGGAATGAGCGGGGTAGGCTAATTTATTGAAAATATAGAAGAAGGTTGGCTCAGGATTGGGTAAGATGTTTGCGGCACGACATCCATCCCACCGATCCCGAGGCCAACCTTCATGAGACACTTTAACCGCCGAGCCACCCAACAGCAACGCCGCCTTG